>JAKOOD010000147.1 GCA_022701635.1 Burkholderiaceae bacterium
GTTCGCGCAGCGGGTATTTCTTGTTCAGCGGCACCAGGCCGTCGCGCAGCGGATCGTTCGAGGCGTGCACCGACACCGCCAGCGCCACCGGGCATTCCTGGCTCAGCTTGTCCATCATCGGCACCACACCCGAGGTCGAGACGGTCACGCGGCGGCGCGACAGGCCGTAGGCGTTATCGTCCAGCATCAGCTTGAGCGCGGTGACGGTCGGATCGAAATTCAGCAGCGGCTCGCCCATGCCCATCATGACCACGTTGGTGATCTGGCGTTCGCCCTTCGGGCCCGGCTCGATCCCTTTGGTACGGCGCAGTTCGAACTCGGCCATCCACAGCTGGCCGATGATCTCGGCCACGGTCAGGTTGCGGTTGAAGCCCTGCTTGCCGGTCGAGCAGAAGCGGCAGTTGACGGCGCAGCCGGCCTGGGTGCTGATGCACAGCGTGCCGCGCGTCTCTTCCGGGATGAACACGGTTTCGACGGCGTTGCCGTTGCCGACGTCGACCAGCCACTTGCGGGTGCCGTCGCTCGAGGTGTTGTCGCTGATGATGCTCGGCCCGCGCACTTCGGCGCGGGTTTTCAGTTTTTCGCGCAGCGACTTGGCCAGGTCGGTCATGTCGTCGAAATTCGCGACGCCGAACTGGTGGATCCAGCGCTGCAGCTGTTTGGCACGGAAAGGCTTCTCCCCCAACTCGGCGCAATAGGCGACGAGCTGCGCGGGATCGAAGTCCAGCAAGTTGGTGAGAGTTGCCATTTTCGAATCCTGTATCTTCAAAATAAGTTCCGCCCGCCGGGCTCTGCGAGCATGGGCGAGCGGGATAGTGCGATGTTAAGCCAGCCGGGGCCAGCCAAACAAAAAAAGTTTGTTACCAGATTAACGCGAGTAGACGTTCAGTGCCGGGAAGTAGTAGGCGATTTCGACGGCTGCGGTTTCGGCAGCGTCCGAACCGTGCACGGCGTTGGCATCGATGGAGTCGGCGAAATCGGCGCGGATGGTGCCCGGCTCGGCTTTCTTCGGATCGGTCGCGCCCATCAGGTCGCGGTGAGCGGCAATCGCGTTTTCGCCTTCCAGCACCTGGATCATGACCGGACCCGAGATCATGAAGTTGACCAGATCCTTGAAGAACGGACGCGCCGAGTGCACAGCGTAGAAGCCTTCGGCTTCGGCTTGCGACAGCTGGGCCATGCGGGCAGCGACGATCTTCAGGCCGGCGCCTTCGAAGCGGCTGTAGATTTGACCGATCACGTTCTTTGCGACGGCGTCAGGTTTGATGATCGACAGGGTGCGTTCGATTGCCATGTAAAAACTCCAATAAAAAGAAAGGTTTAAATCTTGAATTGAGGACTCAATCAACCTTCTATTTTAGCATAGTTCGACCACTTGACCGATATTGCGCTGCTTCTACCCAAGATGTTAGAGTGGCATCGGTACATACCCCGCCTGCCGATGCTTAGGCCAGACTTAATCGTTTGCCCATGCACTGTTGACGGCGGAGTCAGTCCCCATATGGGGTGCAAAGCGAATCTTCCAACGGAGGTATCAATGATTCCTAGCCTGCAAAAACCGTACGGCGGCGTGGCCACCCAGGCCGCGCGCAACCGTGTCGTCCGCAACACCTACTGGCTGCTGGCACTGTCGATGATACCGACCGTGTTCGGCGCCTACGTCGGCGTGACCACCGGGCTGTTCATGCCGCGCGGTATCATGGGCATGCTGCTGTTCTTCGCCATCGCGTTCGGCTTCATGTTCGCGATCGAAAAGACCAAGAACTCGGCCGCCGGCATACCGGTGCTGCTCGGCTTCACCTTCTTCATGGGCCTGATGCTGGCCCCGCTGCTGCGCCATACCCTCGGCTTCGCCAACGGTCCGGCGCTGATCATGGGCGCCTTTGCCGGCACCTCGGCGGTGTTCGCCGTGATGGCAACGATCGCCACCGTGTCCAAGCGCGATTTCTCCGGCATGGGCAGCTGGCTGTTCGCCGGCACCATCGTGGTGCTGCTGGCCATGGTCGCCAACGTGTTCCTGCAGATCCCGGCCCTGCACCTGGCCCTGCTGGTGATGGTCGTCGGCATCTTCTCGGCCTGGCTGCTGTTCGACGTGCAGCGCGTGGTGAATGGCGGCGAGACCAACTACATCACGGCCACGCTGTCGATCTACCTCGACATCTACAATATCTTCACCGCCCTGCTGCAGTTGCTGGGTATCGGTTTCGGTAACCGTGACTGAGCGCGGTTAAGCGCGACGGGGCATCCTTGATGCCGATCATGAAGCCGGCTTTCGAGCCGGCTTTTTTTATTTTATTGTCAGAATCCAACCGCCGTGCGTAGAATAGCTGCTTGCCCCACCCTTCCGACTTGAATGCCGCGTAGCCTTGTCCACCTGTTGCTGTCGCTGCTGCTGCTCGTTTCGCAGCAGTTGTCGGTCGGTCACGGCTATACGCACTGGTCGGAATTCCGCGAGACGCTGGCCCAGTCGGCAGACGATGGCCAGCGCGACGGCAAGCCGCAGAAACCCGGCCTGCACGACCTGTGCGGCCAGTGCGCCGCCAGTGCCCAGGTCGCGTTCGCGCTGCCGACCACGGTGCGCCGTTTCATTCCCGCCGAACTGGCGTATGCCGCGCCCTCGCTGCCGCCTACCGCCGGCGTCTGCCTGCAGACCGAGTGCGCCTTCCAGCCGCGCGGCCCACCCCGAGCCTGATAACCCTGCATCCCTTTTAAAAGTTTGCTCCACCACGCTGCCCGCAAGACGCGGGTGGCGCGGGCCGTTATCCATTTGCTCGAGGTTTATCAACATGAAGATTCAACGCACGCTGCTCGCCAGCGCGATCCTGCTCGCCTTCCAACCGCTGGCGTTCGCCGCCAACCCGGCCGATGAGGCCGATCCGCAGACGCAGAACGTCAGCGAAGGCAAGATCCAGCAGGTCATCGTCACCGCCAATCCGCTGCGCAGCGGCGAAGGCGACCAGATCCTGACCCCGGCCAAGGTGCTGGCCGGCGACGAGCTGCGCGACAAGGTCGGCAGCTCGCTCGGCGAAACCCTGCAGGGCGAACTCGGCGTCTCGGCCTCGGCCTTCGGCGCCGGCGCCTCGCGTCCGATCATCCGCGGCATGGAAGGATCGCGCGTCAAGATGCTGGAAAACGGCATGGCGACCTCTGACGTGTCCGGCCTGTCGAACGATCACGCGGTCGCTTCCGAAGGCGCGGTGGCGCGCCAGATCGAGATCCTGCGCGGCCCGGCCGCCCTGCTGTACGGCTCGGGCGCCATCGGCGGCCTGGTCAACGTCGTCAACGAGCGCATCCCGACCGAGCTGGAAGCCAAGCCGATCGGCCAGGTCGAGAGTCGCTACAGCACGGTCGACAACGGCCGCAACGTGTCCGGCTCGATGGATGGCGCGGTCGGCAAGCTAGGGCTGCACATCGACGGCAACTGGCGCGAGACCAAGGACTATGACATCCCGGGCAACCGCGTGCTGAACGACCCGGCGACCAGCGTGGACCGCCTGCCGAATTCCGCAACCCGCAACCGCAGCATCGGCGCCGGCGCGTCCTGGATCGACGACTGGGGCTATGCCGGCTTCTCGGCCTCGCACCTGTCGAACCTGTACGGCATTCCGACCGAGGAAGGCTCGCGCATCGACCAGCGCCAGAACCGCTACGATTTCGACAGCCTGGTGCACAACCCGCTGCAGGGCCTGGAAAGCGCGCGCTTCAAGGCCGGCTTCACCGATTACCGCCATGCCGAACTGGAGAACGACGGCACCCCGGCGGTCATCTTCACCAACCGCTCGTTCGAATCGCGCCTGGAACTGACCCACAAGCCGTTCAGCCTCGGCGCAATGAACCTGCACGGCACCTTCGGCGTGCAGACCGAGAACACCCACTTCTCGGCACTCAGCCCGCAAGGCGGACCGGACACGGTGCCGGTCACCCACTCGACCTCGCAGGCGGCCTTCCTGGTCGAGGAAAGCGCCATCGGGCCGGTGCGCCTGAATGCCGGCGTACGCTACGAAAACGTCAAGCGCGAACCGGTCAGCAACCGCGAGCGCAGCTTCGACCTGGGCTCCGGCTCGGTCGGCGCGCTGTGGCCGTTCACGCCGGGCTACAGCGCGGGCGTGACCCTGTCCTACGCCCAGCGCGCCCCGGCCACCGACGAGCTGTACTCGGGTGGCCCGCACGACGCCACCCTCACCTTCGACGTCGGCGACCCCGCTCTCAAGAAGGAAGTCTCGCGCAACATCGAACTGTCGATGCAGAAGACGACCGGCCTGGTGCGCTGGAAGGCGAACCTGTTCCGCAACAACGTCAATAACTTCATCTACGGCCATGTCACCGACGCCTTGCTGGACGAGGACGGCAACGCCGGCGGCGAATTCCGCCAACGCATTTTTGAGCAGGCCAAGGCCCACGTGCAGGGCGGCGAAGCCGAGCTGACATTCAATGAAGTAGGTATGGGCTGGAACGGCCGCCTGTTCGCCGACACCTCGCGCGGCCAGCTCGACGAAGGCGGCAGCCTGCCGCTGCAGCCGGCCGACCGCATCGGCACCGCCGTCGGCTACCGCCAGGCCGACTGGCGCGCCGGCCTCAGCTGGACGCACGCGCGCGGCCAGGAGCGCCTGGCCGCCTTCGAGAGCACGCCCACGCCGGCCTACAACCTGGTTGACGCCAACCTCTCGTATACCCAGCACTTGGCGCGGACCGACCTGACCTGGTTCCTGCTGGCGAAAAACCTGTTGAACGAGGACATTCGCCTGTCGACCTCGCTGCTCAAGGATATTTCGCCGCTGCCGGGCCGGAATGTCGTATTCGGCGTACGCGCAAAGTTCTAAAACCATGGCATGATTGGCATGTCGATTTGCTAATAATGCTGTCTTAAACACCATAAAATCGTCATGACCGCCGGTTCGCCCGAGGCCTGTTGCATTCCTCGGGCGGCATCGGCAATTCTTGCGTGGCAAGTGTATATTTTTGCCGGGCGCGTTTCGAATCGTGCTTTTAAGAATAAAATGACTGTTTTCAGCGCATGGAGCACCCGACATGGAAGCTGCAACCCGCGCTTTTCACTTCCTCGGCAGCACCGGTGCGATCCGTGCCGGTTACCACACCCATGACTGGGCTGGCTGCGCCATCGGCCTGCCTGCCTGCTGGAGTCCCACGCTGTCCAACGCGGCCAGCCTGATCCTCGAATCGGAATTCCCCATGTACGTGGTGTGGGGTCCGCAACTGACTTTCCTGTACAACGCCGCCTTCGCCGCCCTGCTCGACAGCCGCCATCCGCAGGCGCTCGGCCAACCGCTGGCCGAGGTGCTGCCCGACCTGTGGCCGGGCGTGAAACCGCTGATCGAACGCGCGCTGGGCGGCCATCCGACCTACGGCGAAGACGTCCCCTGCCCGGTGTACCGCGACGGCCGCCCGGCCACCGGCTGGTTCACGGTGGCCTATTCGCCGCTGCGCGACGAAAAGGGTTGCGTGCGCGGCGTGCTGTGCGTGACCAGCGAAACCACCCAGCGCGTGCAGCTCGAACGCCGCAACGCGCTGCAGCTGCAGGTGGTCGACACGCTGCGCCGCCTGCACCATCCCGCCGACATCATCGAAACCGCCTGCGCGCTGATCGGCAAATACCTGCAGCTCGACAATGCCTGCTACGTCGAAGCCGACGAAGAGAGCGGCAGCTTCGAGGTGGTGCACGACTGGCACCGCACCGCGCAGGCCGCGCCCTCGATGGCCGGCCGGCTGGCACGCCTGGACGACTTCGGCGTGTCGACCCTGTCGCTGCTGCGCACCGGTGCCCCGCTCGCGGTGCACGACACCGAAGGCGACGGCCGCCTGCCGGAACGCGGGCCGCGCTATGCCGCCGCCGGCGTGCGCGCGATGCTGGCGCTGCCGCGGGTGCGCCGCAACGAACTCAAGGCCGCGCTGGTCGGCTATTCCAGCACGCCGCGCGAATGGGACGAGGAAGCCCAGCGCGTGGCCGCCGACATCGCCGAGCGCAGCTGGGAAGCGCTGGACCGCGTGCGTGCCGAGCAGGCGCTGCGCGACGCCGTGGCGCGCCAGACCACGCTGCTCGACATGAACGAGTTCCGCCTCGAGCTGTCCGACGTGCTGCGCCGCCTCGACGACCCCGCGCGCATCTTCGCCGAGACCGGCGCCATGCTGGGCCGCTTCCTGCAGGTCAGCCGGGTGCTGTACGGCGACTACGATGCCGACAAGGCCCTGGTCACCTTCCACTCGAACTACACCGACGGCATCGTCGCCGAGCTCAACGGCACTTTCCCGACCTCGCTGTTCGGCAATGGCAACTACACCGCGCTGGCGCACGGCACCTGGGTCTCGAGCGACCTGCAGCGCGACACCCGCACCAACGGTCCCGATATCTGGACCAACTATGCGGCGCTGCAGGTGCGCTCCGGCGTGACGGTGCCGATCACCCACAACGGCGCCCTCACCGCCTGCCTGTTCATCCAGGACAACCTGCCGCGTGTGTGGAGCGCCGACATCGTGCGCCTGATCGAGGACGTGGCCGAACGCTCGTGGAGCGCGGTCGAGCGCGTGCGCGCCGAGGAAGCGCTGCGCCTGGCCGACCGCCGCAAGGACGAGTTCCTCGCGATGCTGGCGCACGAACTGCGCAACCCGCTGGCCCCGATCTCGGCCGCGGCCCAGCTGCTGAACATGGGCACGCCCGATAGCGCGCGCATCGAGCGCACCAGCGCCATCATCGCGCGCCAGGTGACCCACATGACCGGCCTGATCGACGACCTGCTGGACGTCTCGCGCGTGACGCGCGGGCTGGTGGTGCTGGCGCGCGACGAGATCGACCTGCGCCGCGTGATCGCCGATGCGGTCGAGCAGGTGCGTCCGCTGATCGAGGCGCGCCACCACCAGCTGACGCTGCGCATGCCGCCGGACGGCGACGCCGCCGTCGTGCAGGGCGACTACAAGCGCCTGGTGCAGGTGCTGGCCAACATGCTCAACAACGCCGCCAAGTACACGCCGGAAAACGGCCGCCTGGCGATCGGCCTCGACCTGACCCGCGACCAGGTGCTGCTCAGCGTCGCGGACAGCGGCATCGGCATCTCGGCCGAACTGCTGCCGACCGTGTTCGACCTGTTCTCCCAGGCCGAGCGCACGCCGGACCGTGCCCAGGGCGGACTCGGGCTGGGGCTGGCCCTGGTCAAGAGCCTGGTCGAGCTGCATGGCGGCATGGTGACCGTCGCCAGCGCCGGCCGCAACCAGGGCAGCGAATTCACGCTGCGCCTGCCGCGCCGGCAGGGCGGCGACAGCGTCGAGGAAGCGCCGCCGACGACTGCGGCGCCCGCCCCCGGCAACCACCTGAACCTGATGCTGGTCGACGACAACGTCGATGCCGCCCTGACCCTGGGCCTGCTGCTGGAATCCGGCGGCCACACAGTCACCGTGGTGCACGACCCGCGCGACGCCCTGGCCCGCGCTGCGCGCCAGTCCTTCGACGGCTTCCTGCTCGACATTGGCCTGCCCGGCATGAGCGGCTACGAACTGGCACGCCGCCTGCGCAAGGCGGGCGCGCACGAGGCGCTGCTGGTGGCGATCACCGGGTATGGACGGCAATCGGACCAGGGCGGCGCCGATGGGGCCGGGTTCGATCACTACTTCGTGAAGCCGGTGGATCCGGCGGGCTTGTTCGAGGTGCTGGCGGCGCGGACGCGGGTGAGCCGTACGAATTAAGCTGACGCTCTTCTTTGCGTTGGCAAAAAACCGTCGCTCCTGCGCAGGCGTCAAGAATGCCATTGGCATTCTTGACGCCTGCGCAGGGGCGACGTATTTAAGCCGTTACCTAGAAGGTATTACGCCTCCTGCCCACCCTGCTCCCTCACCTCCGGCGCCAGGAACTCCTGCGGCTGGAAATCCTCCACCAGGTCGAACACCCCGATCGACTCCACGTGCGAGGTATGCGGGAACATGTTCGCGATCCCCGCCTTGCTCAGCCTGTACCCCGCGCGGTGCGTCAGGATGCCGGTATCGCGTGCCAGCGTCGCCGGGCCGCACGACACGTACACGATGCGCTTGGGCAGCAGTTCCGGGTTCGACAGGCGCAGTTCGGCCAGCGCCACGGCGAGGGCCACGGCGCCGTCGCGCGGCGGGTCGATCAGCATGCGGTCGAACTTGCCGAGGGCGATCAGGTCGTCCTTGGTGATCTCGAACAGGTTGCGCGTCGAGAAGCTGGTTTTATCCGACAGGCCGTTGGCACGGGCGTTTTCCAGCGCGCGCGTGGTCAGCGCGGTGCTGCCTTCGATGCCGACCACTTCACGCGCCTGGGTTGCCAGCGGCAGCGTGAAATTGCCGAGGCCGCAGAACAGGTCGGCCACGCGGTCTTCCGGCTGCACTTCCAGCAAGCGCAGCGCCTTGGCCACCAGCAGGCGGTTGATCTGGTGGTTGACCTGGGTAAAGTCGGTCGGCTTGAACGGCATGCGGATGCCGAATTCCGGCAGCGTGTAATACAGTTCCTTCTTGTTCGGGTAGTACGGGTAGGCCGTGTCCGGCCCCTTCGGCTGCAGCCACCATTCGATGTTCCACTGGTCGGCGAAGGCTTTTACCAGCGTTTCGTCGGCCCGGCTCAAGGGCGCCATGATGCGCAGCACCATCACCGTGCTTTCCTCGCCGACGGCCAGTTCGATCTGCGGCACGTGCTGGTAGATCGACAGCGAGCCCACCAGTTCGCGCAGCGGCACCAGCATCTTGGCCACGTGCGGCGGCACGATGTAGCAGTTGGTCATCTCGGCCACGTAGCTGGAGTGGCGTTCGTGGAAACCGACCAGCATGCCGCCCTTCTTGGGCACGTGGCGCACCGACAGGCGCGCGCGGTAGCGGTAGCCCCAGGTCGGGCCGTACATCGGGCGCATCACGTTCTCGGGCTTGGTCTTGCCGATGTGCCACAGGTTATCTTCGAGCACGCGCTGCTTCATCGCCACCTGGCTTGAGGCTTCCAGGTGCTGCATCGAGCAGCCGCCGCAATGCCAGAAATGCTCGCACTTCGGCTCGACGCGCATCGACGACGCCTTTTGCAGGGTCACCATGCGGCCCGCTTCCCAGTTCTTCTTCTTGCGCGTGGTCTCGAAACTGACGCGCTCGCCCGGCAGCGCGCCTTCGACGAAGATCACCTTGCCCGGCGAGCCGTCTTCGTTCTCCAGGTGGCCGACGCCGCGCGCGTCCATGTCGAGGGATTTGATGTTGATGAAGGTTTCTTGCATGGGATAGAAGAAATGCGAATCGGGATGAGATAGCAAGCACGCCGTCGCTATCAATCACCGTCATCCCCGCGAAAGCGGGGATCCATGCTGAGTTTGACGGAGCCGGGGTGCTTGCAATGAGACTTCGATGCTTCAGTATGGATTCCCGCTTGCGCGGGAATGACGGGTAGATGCGTCGCCGTCACATGTATAAAGAAAAACGGGCCTTGAACGGCCCGGCGGGCATCATAGCAAGGAATCGCGCAGGACGCCACGGGCAGCCATGGCCCGCTTCAGCTTGACCAGGGCTTCCTGCTGGATCTGGCGCACCCGCTCGCGCGTCACGCCCATCTCTTCGGCCAGGGTCTCGAGCGTGGCCGGGTCGTCGTTGTCGAGGCCGAAGCGGCGCATGACCACCACGCGCTGCTTGTCGGGCAGCTTTTGCAGCCAGTCGCGCACCAGCAGCGTCATCTCGTGCTGCTCGGCCTGCGTATCCGGGCTGACGTCGCCGTCGTCCGGCAGCATGTCCATCAGGCTGCTCTGCGGGTCGTTGTCGAGCGGGGCGTCGAGCGAGGTGGCGTGTTCGGACAGCGCCAGGATGTCCTGCACCTCTTCCACCGGCCGTCCGACCAGGCTGGCGATGTCTTCGGCGCTGGCGTCCTTGCCGTCGTGGTGCTGGGCTTCGAGGTGGTATTTGGCGCGCAGGATCTGGTTCAGCTCGCGCACCATGTGCACCGGCAGGCGCACCGTGCGCGCCTGGTTCATGATCGCGCGCTCGATGCTCTGGCGGATCCACCAGGTGGCATAGGTGGAAAAGCGGAAACCGCGCTCCGGCTCGAACTTGTCGATGGCGCGCATCAGGCCGATATTGCCCTCTTCGATCAGGTCGAGCAGGACCACGCCGCGGTTGATGTAATGCTTGGCGATCGAGACCACGAGCCGCAGATTGTGCTCGATCATCTTCTGGCGCGCGGCGAAGTCGCCGGCCTTGGCCAGGGTCGCCACCTGCACTTCCTGCTCGGCGCCGAGCAGGGGCTTGGTACCGATCCGGTTCAGGTAGTGCTGGGTGGTATCGGTCGAGAGCTCGGCCTG
>JAKOOD010000152.1 GCA_022701635.1 Burkholderiaceae bacterium
CGAGCGGCGATTGCGGATTGGTGAAGCTGACCAGGCCGCGTTCGCGCAGCGGGTTGAAGGTGATGATCTCGACGCCGCGCTTGCGCGCTTCCTGCAGCTGGTGCAGCATGCGCGGGCTGTTGACGCCGACGTTCTGGCCGAAGAAGAAGATGCAGTCGGTCTTTTCGAAGTCATCCAGGGTGACGGTGCCGATCGGCACGCCGATCGACTTGGGCAGCGCCACCGACGTACTTTCATGGCACATGTTGGAGCTGTCGGGCAGGTTGTTGTTGCCGTACATGCGCGCCAGCAGCTGGTACATGTACGAGGTTTCGAGCGAGGCGCGGCCCGAACTGTAGAACACCACCTGTTTCGGATCGAAGCCGCGCAGCTGGGCGCCGATCTCGTCGAAGGCCTGGTCCCAGCCGATCTCGGCGTAGCGGTCGCTGGCGGCGTCATAGCGCAGCGGCACCGTGAGGCGGCCGATGTTCTCCAGGTCGTGGTCGTTCCAGCTTTCCAGCTCGCGCACCGTGTGCTTGGCGAAGAATGCCGGCTTGACCACCTTGCTGGTGATTTCCCAGGCCGTCGCCTTGGCGCCGCTTTCGCAGAATTCGGCCGGGTGCGGGTGCGCCGGCTTGGCCCAGGCGCAGCTCGTGCACATGAAGCCATCCGGCTTGTTCTGCTTCAATAGGAGGGCCGAACCCTCGATCGGTACCCGCTGCTCCAGCAGGATGGTGGTCACTTCCTTGATCGAGCCCCAGCCGCCGGAAGGGAGTGTGGGTTCGTTTTTGCTGCCGTCCTTGATCATGATGCTTGCCCTGTCGTGGTCTCCGTGTCGTCAGCGTGCGCCGGCGGCACGGCCATGTCTGTTCGCAAGCGCACACGGCACGACAGCATCGAATGCATTCGCAATCAAATCCGTCAAATGCGTGCGCCGCTGCACAGACGGCTTGCGATGGCGCCGGCATGATGGCAATTCCACAACCGAAAGCGAACGACCATGACGACTCCCGCTGAAATCCGTCCCATTCCTTATACGCCGGCCTATGAAGTGCCGGAAGACGAGGAACAGGTCACCACCTTCGACCTGAAGGACACGATGCACGGCATCTCGGTCAAGACCTTCCAGGACTCCGGCCATGCGATCCGCAGCGTGCACGCCAAGACGCACGGCCTGCTGGTCGGCGAACTGACCGTGGAGGGTGGCCTGGCGCCGGCCTACGCCCAGGGCCTGTTCGCCCAGCCGGGCCGCTACCCGGTCGTGATCCGCCTGTCGACCACGCCCGGCGACATCCTCAGCGACGACGTCTCGACGCCGCGCGGGCTGTCGATGAAGGTGATCGGCGTGCCAGGCAGCCGCGTCGAGGGCAGCGAGGATGCCACGACCCAGGACTTCGTAATGGTCAACGGCCCGGTATTCACCGCGCCGACCGCCAAGAAATTCCTGGGCAGTGCCAAGCTGCTGGCCTCGACCACCGACAAGGTGCCCAACCTGAAGCGCGCCTTCTCGGCGGTCGCGCGCGGCGCCGAAAAAATCATCGAGGCGGTCGGCGGCGAGAGTGCGACGCTGAAGTCGCTGGGCGGCCATCCGGAAACCAACCCGCTCGGCGAAACCTATTACAGCCAGGTCCCGATCCTGTTCGGCGACTACATGGCCAAGGTGTCGGTGGCGCCGGTCAGTGCGGATCTCACCGCGCTGAAGGATGCGCCGGTCGACCTGAAGGACAAGCCGGACGGCCTGCGCGACGCGGTGGTCGATTATTTCTCCGGCCACGCCGGCGAATGGGAACTGCGCATCCAGCTGTGCACCGACATCGACAAGATGCCGATCGAGGACGCCTCGGTCGAATGGCCGGAAGACCTCAGCCCCTACGTCACGGTGGCGCGCCTGCGCGTCGCCCCGCAGGAAGCCTGGAGTGTCGAGCGGGCCCGGAAGATCGACGAAGGCATGCAATTCAATCCATGGCATGCGCTGGCCGCGCATCGCCCGTTGGGTTCCATCATGCGCGTACGCAAGGAAGTGTATGCGATGTCAAAACGCTTCCGCGCCGAGCGCAACGGTGTCGAGATCGCCGAGCCGAGCTCGATCGACCATATTCTCGACAAACATTGAAAGGAACGACCATGAAGACCAAACTCGCAATCGTACTGGCCGGCTTGCTCGGCGCCGGCCTGGCCCAGGCCCAGAGCCACTCGGTGGCCAATTATTCGAACCCGCCCAACGCCCAGGCCGACAGCAAGGCCGGCACCGACGCCACGCCGGGCCTGAGCGCCACCCATGCGCGCCAGGACGTGCATCACACCAACCAGAACAAGCCGAACGGGAAACACAAGAACATCGGCAAGGGCGTGAAGTCGAAGAACGGCGCCGATAGCGCCACCACCAACCAGCCGAAGCCGGGCGCGGAAGCGACGCTGCAGAAGGATCCTTCGGAGGCGCAGGATCCGGCGCAGCAGAAGGCGTTCAATGCGACGTCGTCGACGGGTTCGAGCACTTCGGGTTCGAAGTAGTCATCGTCTCGGTCTAAGTAATCATCCTCTCGGCCGGCAGGTTTTGCGCATAGCAGTACTTGCGGTCGAGGCACGTCGCCCCTGCCTGCGCAGGGGCGACGTCTACACGCTAGCTATATCGAAGAATATTGGCGGAAGGCAGAAAGAGTCGAACTTACAGGAGAGCGGCTGACGCCCCCCACTGGGTTTGAAGCCCAGCCCCATCACCGGATGAGAATGCCTTCCTTATGTGCCGGCTTGATGCCGGCTTTGTGGTGCTGAACCGGGGTCAGAGCCCAATCATCGAAACCGGGCTCTGACCCCTATTGCCGCTATTGCCAACTGACCTGCGGGCGCAGCATGTGGCTGTTGCGGACGCGGCGAGTATAGCCGACGCGGTCGAAAAACTCCAGAATCTGGATCGCGCGCTTGCGTCCCAGGCCGGTGGCGTCACGGAATGAGGCAGCCTGCACCTCCGGTAGGCCGGCCACGATGTGCGCCAGTTCGGCCAGTGGCGCCGGGTGGTAGAACAAGTCGGGCACCACCTGGCTCAGTTGACCTGCGCGCGCCAGCTTGCGCAGCAGCGCGCGCACGGCATCCTCGGCCACATTGTAGGTCTTGGCCAGGTCGCGTACCCAGGGCGGATCGTAGCGGCCGGCCTGCAGCGCCGGCAGCAGGCGCGCGGCCAGCGCTTCTTCAAGCGCGCTGAGGGCGACGCTGTGCCCCGGCAGATGCAGGCTGTGGCCGGTGCGGACCAGCGTTCCGGCGTCCAGCATGCGCGCCGTGAGGCCGCTCCACAGGGCGTCGCTCGCATCCGGCGCCGCCATGCGTTTCAGGCGCCACAGTTCCGGGCCGGCCTCGTCGGGCTGGCGCGCATGGAAGTCGGCCAGCACGGCCAGCACCTTGTCCTGCAGCGGCGCCGGCATCGACGGATCGACCAGCAGCATGTCGCCGCCGGGCAGGGGCAGGCGCAGCGTGTCGGGCGGCAGCGCCAGCCGCTCCAGCGGCACTTGCGTCAGGCGCACCAGCTCGGCGCCGTTCAGGCCCGAGGCACTGGCGCGCAGCAGCGGCGCGGCGTCGCCGTCGTCGACGAAGGCGCCCAGGGCGTCGAGCCAGGCCAGGCGCGCCGGGCTGCGGCGCTTACGCGCGGCGCCGAACGGATCGAGCACCACGCCGCCACCGATGGTCTGGGTGGCCTGGGCATTGCGCAGCACGAAGCGGTCGCCCGGCACCGCGTGCAGCGCCTGCTCGAACACCAGCTGCACGCGGCCGCGCTGGCCTGCCTGCAGCTGGTCGGCGTCGAGCGGCACCACGTTGGCGGTATGGTGGGCGGCGCCGATGTGCACGTGCACCGGGCTCCAGGCTTTCAGGGCGGCGCCGGCATCGTCCAGCAACTGCAAGTCGACGTCGAGGCGCGCCGAGCAGGCACCCATGCGCGGGTCGACGACCCAGGTGCCGCGTTCGATGTCCTCGCGCGCCACGCCGGCCAGGTTCAGCGCCAGGCGCTGGCCGGCCAGGCCGCGTTCGGCGGCGCGGTTCTGGGCGTGGACCGCGCGCACGCGCGCCTGGCGACCCGAGGGCGCCAGCACCACGCTGTCGCCGATGGCGACGCCCCCCGCCAGCGCGGTGCCGGTGACCACCGTGCCCTGGCCGGACAGCGTGAACACGCGGTCGACGCCGAGGCGGAACAGGCGCGCCTCGTCGCGCACCGGCAAGGACGCTTCCAGCGCGCGCAAATGGGCCAGCAGGGCGGCCACGCCGGGGTCGCCCGGGTCGGTGGCGCGGGTGGCGAACACCGGCGCGCCGGCGAAGGGCGTCGCCGCCAGCAGGGCGCGGATCTCGCCTTCGACTTCCGCGATGCGCTGAGCATCGGCGCGGTCGGCCTTGGTCAGCGCCACCACGCCGCGGCGCACGCCGAGCAGCTGCAGGATGGCCAAATGTTCGCGCGTCTGCGGCATCACCCCGTCGTCCGCCGCCACCACCAGCAGGGCGACGTCGATGCCGGTCACGCCCGAGGCCATGGTGCGGATGAATTTTTCGTGGCCGGGCACGTCGATGATGCCCAGCACGTGGCCGTCCGGCCCGGACGGCAAATAGGCGTAACCCAGTTCGATCGAGATACCGCGCGCCTTTTCTTCCTTCAGGCGGTCGGTGTCGACCCCGGTCAGGGCGCGCGTCAGCGTGGTCTTGCCATGGTCGATATGGCCTGCGGTACCGACGATCATGCTGCCGTGGACGCCAGCTGCGCCAGTTGGGCGATGAACACGTCGCGCTGCGGCTCCTCGAGGCAGCGCAGGTCCAGCCACAGGGTGTCGTCGGCGATGCGGCCGACCACCGGGCGCGGCAGGCCGCGCAGGCGCCGCTCCAGCACGCCGAGCGGGTTGCCGCGCACGCCAGCCTCGGCGCGGATCGCCAGGCCATAGCTCGGCAAACGGTCCACCGGCAGGGCGCCGCTGCCGATCTGGCTGCTCATCGGCGCGGCCGCCACCGTGTAAGCAGTGCCGAGCGCTTCCTGCATCGGCGCCAGCAGCGCTTCGGCCAGCGCGCGCATGGCGGATGCCGGGCGGGTCAGCAGGCGCAGCGTGGTCAGGCGCTCGGGCAGCAGGTCGGGCGCGCGGTACAGGTTCAGCACCGGTTCCAGTGCCGCCAGCGTCAGTTTCGATACGCGCAGCGCGCGTTTCAGCGGGTTCTTCTTGATCGCGGCGATCAGGTCGGCGCGGCCGGCGATGATGCCGCATTGCGGGCCGCCGAGCAGCTTGTCGCCGCTGAAGGTGACCAGGTCGGCCCCGGCCGCGATGGTCTCCTTGACCGTGGTCTCGTGCGGCAAGCCATAGCGCTCCAGGTCGACCAGCGTGCCGCTGCCGAGATCGACGGCGATCGGGATGCCGCGCTCGCGCGCCAGCGGCGCCAGTTCGGCCACTGTCACCTCCTTGGTGAAGCCGGTGATCGCGTAATTGCTGGTGTGGACCTTGAGCAGCATCGCGGTCTGGTCGCCCGCGAACTCCGCATAGTCCTTCAGGTGGGTGCGGTTGGTGGTGCCGACTTCGCGCAGGATGGCGCCGGCGCGGGTCATGATGTCGGGGATGCGGAAGGCGCCGCCGATCTCGACCAGCTCGCCGCGCGAGACGATCACTTCGCGGCCTGTGCCCAATGCGTTCAGCATCAGCAGCACGGCCGCCGCATTGTTGTTGACGATGGTGACGGCTTCGGCCCCGGTCAGCGCGCGCAGCTGGGCTTCGACCAGGTTGTCGCGGTCGCCGCGGCTGCCGGTCGCGAGGTCCCATTCCAGGTTCATCGGCCAGCGCAGCGCTTCGACCACGGCCTGCACCGCTTCGTCGGGCAGCAGCGCGCGTCCGAGATTGGTGTGCAGGACGGTGCCGGTCAGGTTGAACACCGCGACCATTGTCGAGGCGTTGTTGCTGCGCAGGCGCGCGTCCAGCAGCGCCAGCAGGGCGGCCGGCGCCGTGTCGAGCGCTTCGCCGGCGAGCAGGCGCGCCCGCACCTCGCTCAGCACGGTGCGCAGCGTCTCGACGCTCTGTTCGCGCCCGTATTGCGCCAGCAGCGCTGCGCAGGCCGGATCGTCCAGCAGCACGTGCACCGCGGGTAGGCGAAGCTGCAAGCGCAGGTCGGGGGTTGCCGCACCATCGGCTGCCATTACGCTGGTTCCTTCATCATGCGTCTTCCTTGAGCCACAGCAGCGGGTTGCCGCTGGCGCGGGCGTAACCCGCTTCCGACACCAGCACGTCCAGCATCATGCTGGCCAGGTCGTCCGCCAGCGGTTCGACGTGGAAGTCGTGTTCCTGGTTGAAGATCTTGCGGTAGGTGTGGCAGTCGTCGCAGGTTTCGGCGCGCGCGACCTTGGACGGATCGATGTTCTTGTAGCCCGGTTTGCCGGCCTTGGCGGCGGCTTCGTTGTCGGCCTGTGGGTCCTCGTCCTTGCCGATCAGGCCCTGGTAGGCGATCTTGCCGTTCGATTCGCAGCACGAGCACTTCACGCGCACCATGTGCCATTCGCTTTCGCAGACGCTGCAGTGCAGGTAGCGATAACCCTGCGACTGGCCGCCGATACGCACCACACTGGCAACCGGATGCGAGCCGCACACCGGGCACAGGGTGGTGGTGACCAGCGGCCGGGCCCAGGCGGCGTCCAGTTGGCCGGCCATCAGGCTCCACGTCACTTGCAGGGCCGCCGCGATGAAGGGCGCGCGCAGCGGGTCGGCGCCTTCGTCGAAGCTGCCGAGGATGGCGTCGGCGATGCCTTCCAGTTCGGCGCTCGGGGTGGCGCGCAGGCTGGCGACGGCCGGCGCCAGCTGCGGCGGGGCATCCTTGGCCGCTTCGAGCGCGTCAAGCAGGCTGGCGAACACGCCCAGCCAGACCGCGGGGCGGGTGCCGGTGGCCGGCAGCGGCGGCATGTTGTGGTCGTGCGCGAGCTTCAGCGCGCTGTCGTCCGGCAGCGCGACGCCGGTGGCGCCGAGGCGGGTAACCACGCTGTGCTGGGCGTCGGCGACGCAGGCCATCAGGCGCAGGTAGCCGGTCAAGGCTTCCTCGACCGGAATACCGGGGACGTCACCGGCAGCCAGGGCGCGCAGGCGCGCGGCGCGGGCCTGGTAGAGGGACGCCGGGTGCGGCAGCAGCAGGCGCGGGATGGCGTTGTGATCGAGGCTTTCGATCTCGCCGGGTTGGAGTAGACGTTGTACCAAGGGAATCTCTCGACTAAAAAACAAAGGCCGGGTCGCGTCGGCGAACCCGGCCTATTCTAAAGGAATGATGCGAAGTGCGTTGGAAGGCACTTTACCGCAAGCACTGCTCCGTCATCCCCGCTTTCGCGGGGATGATGGTTGTTCCGCACGACAGTGGTCGATCAATGACCGCTGTCACCCTTTTTCATCACCTCTTCGAACCACTTCGGATGGTGCTTGCGCGCCCAGCCGTAGCTGACGAAGCCGCGCGTCATCGCGCCGATCGAGCCCTTGATCCACAGGCCGGCGTAGATGTGCACGATGATCGCCGTGATGATCACGAAGGCGAAGAACGCATGCATCAGCGACGAGAAGCGGATCAGGCCGATCGGGAAGAAGTGCGAGAACCACTGGCGCCAGATCACGATGCCCGACAGCAGCAGCACGATCATGCACACCACCAGCGTGAAGAACAGCATCTTCTGGCCGGCGTTGTACTTGCCGATGCGCGGCAGCTTGTCCTCGCGGTTGGCGAGCACGTCGCCGATCTGCTTCAGCCACTGCTTGTCGCCGTCCTCGAACTTGTTGTGGGCACGCATGCGCAATGCCAGCAACATGAACGAGACGAACATCACCACACCGAAGAACGGATGCAGGATGCGGGTCCACTGGCCGCCGCCGAACAACAGCGCCAGCCACGACATGGCAGGGTGGAACATGGCCAGGCCTGTCAGCGCCAGCACGATGAAGCAGATCGCCGTCAACCAGTGATTGGTGCGCTGGTTGGCGGTGTAGCGCTGGATGAGCGGATGGCCGTCCTTATCATGCATCATGCGACTCTCCTTTCAGTTGGCGTGCTTCGTGGACTGCTTCGGCTTCCTCTTCCTTCGTGGTCTCGTTCGGACCGACGCGGGTGTAGTGGAAGAA
>JAKOOD010000181.1 GCA_022701635.1 Burkholderiaceae bacterium
GGACCGCGGAAACCGACCGCACCAGCGCCATCGGCGAAAGCATCGCCAGCGACAAGGACCTCACCAAGACCCTGCTCGCGTCCTGCGGCGTGCCGGTCCCGGAAGGCACCCTGGTGCGCAGCGCCGCCGACGCCTGGGAAGAAGCCCAGGACATCGGCCTGCCGGTGGCCGTCAAGCCGGTCGACGGCAACCATGGCCGCGGCGTTTCCCTTAATTTGATGACGCAGGCCGACGTGCAAGCCGCCTACGCCATCGCGTCGGAAGAAGGCGATTCCAGCGCGGTGCTGGTCGAGCGTTTCATTCCCGGAAACGAACACCGCCTGCTGGTGGTCGGCCAGAAGGTCGTGGCCGCCGCCCGCGGCGAATCGCTCTGGGTGACGGGTGACGGCACTTCCACCGTGGCCCAGCTGTGCGACATCCAGATCAACACCGACCCGCGCCGCGGCGAGAGCGAGGAGTTCCCGCTCAGCCCCGTCAAGCCGCACGACAGCGACGAGAACAAGCTCGAACTGAAGCGCCAGGGCCTGACCCCGGACTCGGTCCCGCAGGCTGGCCAGAAGGTGCTGATCCAGCTGAACGGCAACGTCGCCGACGACGTCACCGACCTGGTGCACCCGGACGTGGCCTACATGGCGGCGCTGGCCGCGCGCGTGGTCGGCCTCGACATCGCCGGCATCGACCTGGTGTGCGAAGACATCGCCCGTCCACTGGACGAACAGCGCGGCGCCATCATCGAAGTCAATGCCAGCCCGGGCCTGCTGGCCCACATCAAGCCGGCCCAGGGCGAGCCGCGCGCGGTCGGCAAGGCGATCGTCGAGCACCTGTTCGCCGATGCCGAATCGACGACGCATACCGGCCGCATTCCGCTGATCGGCGTCACCGGCACCCACGGGGCGAACCTGGTTGCGCATTTGGTGGGAACTGTGCTGCAGCAGTCCGGCAAGCATGCCGGCATCGCCAACCGCGACGGCCTGTTCCTCGACCGCCGCCAGGTCGACGCCCGCGACAGTACCCGCTTCGACGCCGGCCAGCGCCTGCTGATCAACCGCACCGTGCAGGCCGCCGTGTTCGAATCGAATGCGCGCACCATCCTGACCGAGGGCCTGCCCTACGACCGCTGCCTGGTCGGCATCGTGACCGACATGGGCCAGGTGGCCGACGTCGAGGACCTGTATGTCCGCGACCAGGATGCGCTGTTCAGCGTGGTGCGCAGCCAGGTCGACGTGGTGCTGTCCCAGGGCGCGGCGGTGCTGAACGCAGCCGACGCCGAGGTGGTGAAGCTGGCCGAACTGAGCGACGGCGCCGTGGTGTTCTACGCGCTGGATGAAACGCATGCCGTGCTGCGGCAGCACCGTGAGGAAGGCGGGCGCACCGTGTTCGTGCGCGACGGCCACATCGTGCTGGCCGACGGCGCCGGCGCAGGTGAAAGCGAGATATCGCTGCTGAGCCTGAGCAAGCTCAAGCCGGCGACCGCCGACCAGCCGGAAGCGGTGCTGGCCGCCGCCGCCGCGGCCTGGGCGCTGGACGTGCCGCACGACCTGATCTGCGCCGGGCTGCGCACCTTCGATGCGGGTGCAACCGCGGCTGCAAGTGCGAGTGCAACCGCGGCCGGCACGACGAAGTAAGACGTTCAATAGATAAGCGTCCCGCCATCGAGCGGGGCGCATCGCGCTGCCCGGATGCATGCAGCTTGCATCGGCGGCGCGGGATCACACAAAGGATCGAAGGTTTATGGAAGTATCACGCGTACGCGCCCTGCGCGGCCCCAACCTGTGGAGCCATCACACTTCGGTGGAAGCGATCGTCGCCTGCACCCCTGACGAAGAATCGATCGGCGCCCTGCCCGGTTTCGAGACCCGCCTGCGCGGCCTGTTCCCCGAGATCTGGCCGCTGCAGCCGATGGGCCATGACGACACCATCCCGCTGGCGCAGGTACTCGAAGTGGCGGCGCTGGCCCTGCAGGCGCAGGCCGGCTGCCCGGTGACCTTCTCGCGCACCACGGCGACGCTGGAACGCGGCATCTACCAGGTCGTGGTCGAGTACAGCGAGGAAGACGTCGGCCGCCTGGCGCTCGCACTCGCGGAAAAGCTGTGCGCCGCCGCGCGCAACGACCAGCCCTTCGACCTCGAAGCCGCGCTGACCCAGCTGCGCGAACTGGACGAGGACGTGCGCCTCGGCCCGTCGACCGGCTCGATCGTGCACGCCGCCGTGGCGCGCGGCATTCCGTTTCGCCGCCTGACCGAGGGCAGCCTGGTGCAGTTCGGCTGGGGCAGCCGCCAGCGCCGCATCCAGGCCGCCGAGATCGACGCCACCGGCGCCATCGCCGAGACCATCGCCCAGGACAAGGAACTGACCAAGAAGCTGCTCGACGCCGCCGGCGTGCCGGTGCCGCTCGGCCGTACCGTATCCGACCCGGACGACGCCTGGACCGCCGCGCTCGAAGTCGGCCTGCCGGTGGTGATCAAGCCGAAGGACGGCAACCAGGGCAAGGGCGTGACCGTCAACGTCACCACGCGCGAGCAGCTGACCGCTGGCTTCCATACCGCGTCCGAATTCCGCGACGACGTCATGGTCGAGAAATACCTGCCCGGCCACGATTACCGCCTCCTCGTCATCGGCAACAAGCTGATCGCCGCCGCCCGCCGCGATCCGCCGCACGTGGCCGGCGACGGCAAGCACAGCGTGCGCGAGCTGGTCGAGATCGTCAACCGCGACCCGCGCCGCGGCAG
>JAKOOD010000194.1 GCA_022701635.1 Burkholderiaceae bacterium
CGGCCAGGCGCTGCGCCAGCGATGGCCCGGGCGCGGCGGCGGACGGCGGATCGGTCGCCGCCAGCAGCACGTTCACCAGGCGTGTGGAGGCCTCGATTTCGGCGTCGATATCGCTGCGCAGCGATACCAGCTGGATGACGGCGATGATCGCAAGCAGGCTTCCCAGCAGCAGGCTGAGCGAGCCGATCAGGCGGCGGCGCAGGTCCATGGTCTCCTCGTTTTGACTTGTTTGCACTTGTCCATGCAAGCGGCGTGCCACGCAGCCGTGTCGCATGGCGGGAAATTTTCCCTAGCGCGGCCGTGGTGCGGGCTGGAATAATTGCAACGGACGGAGACGAGGAGACTTTATGGCAAGGCACGCGGCAGCACGCCATCCGATCGCGCGAACACGCCTCTGCATGGCCATCGCCCCGGCCCTCGCGCTGGGCTGGCCGGGGGCGGCGGCCCCACAGCCGGCGGCACAACGAGCGCCGGCGGTCGCCACGGTCGAGGTGGTCGGCGTCACGCCGCTACCCGGCCTCGACCTGCCGCGCGACCAGGTGCCGGCCAACGTGCAGACCCTCGACAGCGGTGCCGCCACCGGCCCCGACAGCGCCAACCTGCCGGACGCCCTCAACCGGCGCCTGGGTAGCGTGTACGTCAACGAGATCCAGGGCAACCCGTTCCAGCCGGACCTCAATTTCCGCGGCTTCACCGCTTCGCCGCTGCTCGGCACGCCGCAGGGCTTGTCGGTCTACCTGGACGGGGTGCGCATCAACCAGCCCTTCGGCGACGTGGTCAGCTGGGATTTGATCCCGCGCGCGGCGATCGCCTCGGTGACGTTGATGCCCGGCTCGAATCCGCTGTTCGGCCTGAACACCCTGGGTGGCGCGCTCACCATCCGCACCAAGGACGGCCTGCATGCGCCAGGCACGGCGGTGCAGGCGCTGGCCGGCGGCCATGGCCGCACCGAGCTCGCATTCGAGCACGGCGGTCACGATGCCCGCGGCTGGCATTGGTACCTCACCGGCAGCGGTTTCCGCGAGAGCGGCTGGCGCGATGCCTCGCCGACCCGGCTCGGCCAGCTGTTCGGCAAGGTCGGCTGGACCGACAGCCGCACCGAGGTCGCGCTGAGCGCCGCGCTGGCGCCGAGCCGCCTGACCGGCAACGGCCTGCAGGAAGGGCGCCTGCTGGCGCGCGACTACGCCAGCGTGTACACCCTGCCGGACCAGACCCGTAACCGTTCGCTGCTGTTCAACCTGGCGGCCAGCCAGGCGGTCGGCGACCATCTGCGCCTGTCCGGCAACGCCTACTACCGGCACATCCGCACCGCCACCCTGAACGGCGACCTCAACGACGATACCCTCGACCAGTCGATGTACCAGCCGGGCGCCGCCGAGCGGGCGGCGCTGGCGGCGGCCGGCTACACCGGCTTTCCGCTGGCAGGGGCGAACGCGGCCAACACGCCGTTTCCCTCCTGGCGCTGCATCGCCAACGTGCTGCTCGGCGACGAGCCGGCCGAGAAGTGCAACGGCCTGCTGAACCGCAGCGACAGCCGCCAGCAGAACGGCGGCCTCGGCGTCCAGGCCACCTGGGACGGGCCCCTCCTGGGGCGGCGCAACCTGTTCAGCGCCGGCGCCGCCGTCGATGCCAGCCGGGTCGACTTCCGCCAGTCGGCGCAATTCGGCTACCTGAATCCCGACCGCGGCATCACGCCGGTCGGCTTCTTTGCCGACGGCAGCGCGCTCGACGACGACGGCATACCGGTGGATGCCCGCGTCGACCTGCGCGGACGCACGCGCACCGCCAGCGTGTTCGTCACCGATACGCTGGACGTCGGCGAGACGCTGCACCTGACGCTGTCCGGCCGCTACAACCGTACGGCCGTACACAACCGCGACCGCATCTCGCCCGGCGGCGGAACCGGCTCGCTCGACGGCGATCACCGCTTCGGCCGCTTCAACCCGGCCATCGGCGCCAGCTGGACGCCGGTGCGCGCGCTCACCGTGTATGGCGGCTACAACCAGGGCAGCCGTACCCCGACCGCGGTCGAGCTGGGCTGCGCCGACCCCGACAACCCGTGCAAGCTGCCCAATGCGATGGCCGGCGACCCGCCGCTGCGCCAGGTCGTCACCAGGACCTGGGAGGCGGGCTTGCGCGGCAGCGCCGGCCGGGTGCACTGGAATGCCGGGCTGTTCCGGGCCGACAACGTCGACGATATCCTGTTCGTGGCCGACAACGCCGCCGGCTTCGGCTACTTCCGCAACGTGGGCAAGACCCGGCGCCAGGGGCTGGAACTGGGCGCCGAATGGCGGGCAGGCGCGCTCGACTGGTCGCTTTACTATACCTGGCTGGACGCGACCTTCCGCAGCCCGGAATTGCTCAATGGCGCAGCCAACAGCAGTGCGGATGAGGACGGCAACATCGCCATCGCGCCGGGCGACCGCATCCCGCTGGCGCCGCGCCACGTGTTCAAGGCGCGCGCCGACTGGCGCATCACGGCGGCGTGGTCGGTTGACGCCGGCGTGCTGGCGGTATCAGGTTCGAACGCGCGCGGCAACGAGAATGGCATGCACCAGCCGGACGGCATCCATTTTGTCGGCAGCGGACGTGCAGGCGGGTATGCGGTGTTCGACCTCGGCAGCACCTGGGAGGTTCAGCCGCGCCTGCGCCTGTTCGCGCAGGTGAACAACCTGTTCGACCGGCGCTAGGCGACGGCGGCGCAGCTGAACGCGACCGCCTGCACCCCGGACGGCAATTTCATCGCGCGGCCGTTCGCGGCGCAGGGCGACAATGCGAGCGTGGTGCACGCCACCTTTTACGCGCCGGGGGCGCCGCGCACCGTGTGGGCTGGCCTGCGCTACACCTTCGCGCGCTGAGACGGGCCGACTAGCAAGCCTCGACGGCCGGCGCGCGGCTGAAAGAATCCGCCAAACGCTGTAAGATGCCGGCCTTTGGCATTACTAGGGCGCAATGTGAACGACTCGACTTATATCCCGGTCCTCTTTCAACTGCACGGGCGTATCGGACGGGTACGCTACCTGGCCTACAGCTTCGCGTTCGGCATGCTGGTGCTGCTGGCCACCGTGCTGCTGGCTGGCCTGGCCGGCGACACGGTCGCCACCTGGCTATCGGCCGTCGCCTCGGCGGCGATCGGCATCGTCGTCGGCGGGCGCCGGCTGCACGATCTTGGCCGCAGCCGCTGGATCGCGCTCGGCCTGCTGGTTCCGGTCGTCAACCTCGCGATCGGCCTGTGGCTGTTGTTCGCGCCAGGTAGCCCTGCCGAAAACCGCTTCGGGCCGGCGCCGGGCGCGAACACGCGCGGCGTGATCGCGCTGGCCTGGGCGCTGCCGGTGGTATTCCTGGCCGGCGTGCTGGCCGCCTTCGCGCTGGCGCCGCACAAGTCGAACGTCCAGCGCGCCCATGACGAGATGGAGCAGGGCATCTGACGCGCTGTCATGACAGGCCCACGCGAGGCTGAAATCGTCCGCGCCTTCCTGGCAGCATGCTCTACAATAGGCCAAGCCGCGTCGGCGATGCACCAGGAATACCGATCACAATGCTTCACCTGCAGAATACATGGCGCCACAGGGCGTCCGCGATGGCCGCGATGGCCGCGATGGTGGCCGGTGCGCTGGCCTTGGCCGTGCCCACGCTGGCCTCGGCCGGCGGCGCGCCCAGCGTCTATATCGAAGAACTGACTTCGCCCGAACTGCAGGCGCGCATCGATGCCGGCGCCACCACGGCGCTGGTGCCGATCGGCGGTACCGAGCAGAGCGGCCCCCATATCGTGCTCGGCAAGCACAACGTGCGCGCACACATCCTGGCCGGCCGCATCGCCCAACGCCTCGGCAACGCCACCGTCGCACCGGTGATCGCCTACGTACCCGAGGGCGCGATCGCGCCGCCGGCAGGGCACATGCGCTTCGCCGGTACGCTCTCGATTCCGGAAGCCGCCTTCGAATCCATCCTCGAATCCACCGCGCGCAGCCTGTGCCAGCACGGCGTGCGCGACGTGTTCTTCCTGGGCGACCATGGCGGTTACCAGAAAAGCGAAGAAAAGGCCGCGGCACGCGTGAACGCGAAAGGCGGTTGCCGCGCCCATGCCTTGCTCGATTATTACCAGGCCACCCAGGTCGGCTATGTGGCCGACCTGAAGCGCCGCGGCCACGGCGACGCCGAAATCGGCCTGCATGCCGGCCTGGCCGACACCAGCCTGTCGCTGGCGCTGGATCCGGCCGGCGTGCGCAGCGGATTGCTGGCCGCCGGTGCCAAGGCGGGGGCGAACGGCGGCGTGCGCGGCGACCCCTCCCGCGCGTCGGCCGAACTGGGCCAGCTCGGCGTGACCCGCATCGTCGATGCGTCGGTCGCCGCCATCCGCGCCGCGACCGGCGCCAAGAATCCATCCAAACAACCGTAGAGAAGTCTATCGTGCCCCTTAAAAGAACTGCCGCTGCCTGCCTGGGCCTGGCCATCCTGGCCGGTGGCGCCGTCGTCGCCACGCGCGTCATCGGCGCGTCCGGTGCCCAAACGCCGCCTCCGGCAAGCCCCCAGCCGGCACGCATCGCCACCGTGCCCGGCATGGCGCCGGTGGTCGACGCCCGCAACGTGTACAGCGAAATCGGACCGTCGCACCTGAGTCCCGCGGTGCGCGACGACCTGCAGCGCATCTACGTGCCGAACCTGCGCAGCAACGACGTCAGCGTGATCGACCCGGCCACCATGAAGGTGGTCGACCGCTTCAAGGTCGGCATCAGTCCGCAACACGTGATTCCGTCCTGGGACCTGCGCACGCTGTGGGTGGCCAACAATGCCGAACGCCGGAATACGGGCAGCCTGACCCCGATCGACCCGCGTACCGGCAAGCCGGGGCCGGCGGTACCGGTCGACGACCCGTATAACATGTACTTCACGCCGGACGGCAAATCGGCGATCGTGGTGGCCGAGGCGCGCCACCGCCTCGATTTCCGCGATCCGCACACGATGGCGATGCAGTACGCGATCGACGTGCCGCAATGCGGCGGCATCAACCACGCCGAATTCTCGATCGATGGCCGCTATGCGCTGTTCACCTGCGAGTTCGACGGCAGCCTGGCCAAGATCGACATGGTGTCGCACAAGGTGGCCGGCTACCTGAAGCTGTCGATGCCGGCCACGCGCCTGCGCGAAGGCGCGGACCCGCGCATCCCGGGCGCCGACGAGGTGTGCAGCTCGCGCAAGGGCATGCCGCAGGACGTGCGCATCTCCCCGGACGGCACGCGCTACTACGTGGCCGACATGGAAGCCGACGGCGTGCATGTGGTCGACGGCGACAACCTGAAGCAGATCGGCTTCATCCCGGCCGGCCTGGGGACCCACGGCCTGTACCCGAGCCGCGACGGCAAGCTGCTGTACATCGCCAACCGCGGCACCCACCGCATCCACGGCAAGCGCCACGGCGCCGGCAGCGTGGCGGTGCTCGACTTCGCCAGCGGGAAGATCGTCGCGCGCTGGACGGTGCCCGGCGGCGGCAGCCCGGACATGGGCAACGTCAGCGTCGACGGCAAGTGGCTGTGGCTGTCGGGCCGTTTCGATGACGTCGCCTATCGCTTCGACACCCAGAGCGGCGCTGTCACCCAGGTCAAGGTCGGCGGCGAGCCGCACGGCCTGACCGTATGGCCGCAGCCGGGCCGTTATTCACTGGGGCATACCGGCAACCTGCGCTGATGTTGCGCTGGATGTTGCGTTGATAGTGGATAAGCAAGTGCCGCCGATGTAGACTCGGCGGTATGACACCTGCACCGAACATTCTCCTGACCTTTGGCCTGCTGGCCCTGACGGTATTGCTGCTGTGGGTGCCGGCACCGGGCATCCGTGGACGGCGCGACTGGGCCTGGTGTCCCGGCCTGGCGCTGGCCTGCGTCGCCGGTCTGGCCGGCGGTTTGCTCGACTGGCGCGCGCCACTGTGGATCCTGGCCTACGCGGCGCTGGCGATCGGCGCCCGCGAGGCGGACCGCGCCTGGGTAAAGGTGCCGCTGCTAATCCTGACCGGCGTCGCCGCCTTCCTGTTTGCCTTGCACCGGTTTCCCGGCTTTCACAACCCGGTGCTGGCCGAGGGCATCCGCTTCTCCGCCGACACGCCGCCGTTTTCCCTGCGTGCGAGTGCCGACACCGCGGTGGCCGGGATCGTGCTGATGGGCGTGTTCTGCGAGCGCATGTCCAGCCTTGCGGACTGGCGCGCGATGCTGCGCCGGGTATGGCCGGTGGTGCTGTCGACGCTCGTCGTCGTCCTGGGCCTGGGCTGGGCGCTCGGCTACGTGCGCCCCGACTGGAAGTGGACACCTTACTCGGCCTGGTTCCTGGCGGCCAACCTGCTGTTCACCTGTGTTACCGAGGAAGCTTTTTTCCGCGGCCTCATGCTCGAGCGGCTGGCGCGCGGCATGGCGCGCTGGCGGGGCGGGGCGCTCTTTGCCACGGTACTGTCGTCGCTGTTGTTCGGGTTGGCGCATGCCCGCGGCGGACCGCTGCTGGTCGCATTGGCGACCCTCGCCGGCATCCACTACGCCGCCGCGTACCTGCGCTCGCGACGGATCGAGGGCGCCATCCTGACGCACTTTGCCCTCAATGCCGTGCACTTCGTCGCGTTCAGCTATCCGAACCTGACGCACTGACGCCGGCCACTCAGGCGATCATGCCGCCGTCGATCACCAGTTCCGCGCCCGCCACGTAGCGGCTCTCGTCGCTCGCCAGGAACAGTGCCGCATCCGCGACTTCTTCCGGCCGGCCGAGGCGCTTGAACGGAATACGGTTGCTCAGTGTTTCGCGCACCTCGTCGCTGGCCTTGTCGAACATCGGCGTATCGATCGGACCCGGGCTGATGGTGTTGACGCGGATCTTGCGCGGCGCCAGTTCGTGGGTCCAGGTACGCGCGTACGAGCGCACCGCCGCCTTGGTCGCCGAATAGGTACCGTAGCCCGGGTTGGCGATCTGGCCCGCGATCGAACCGACCAGCACGATGGCGCCGCCGTCCGTCATCCGGCGCACGGCGCGCTGGACCGTGAACACCATGCCGCGCACGTTCACGCCGAATGCGGCGTCGAGGTGTTCGGGCGTGGTTTCGTCCAGGGTCGAGAAGTCCGACACGCCGGACGAGGTAACGAGGATGTCGAGCTTTTTGCCGGTCGCATCGATCGTGTCGAACAGGCGGTCGAGGTCTTCTATATGGCTGACGTCGCCCTGGATCGCGGTGGCCCGCGCACCGATCGATGCGACCGCCTTGTCGAGCTGCGCCTGGCGCCGTCCGGTGATGAACACGTGTGCGCCTTCGGCCGCGAAACGGTGGGCGATGGCCAGACCGATACCGCTGTTTCCGCCGGTAACCAGGGCCGTTTTTCCTTCAAGTTTTAACATTGGGTTCTCCGGATTGGTGAGAGCGTTCATGATATATCTCGTATATCTAGTGTCAATTACGCACTTGATATACACTAGATATACTTGAGGAAACCGCCATGACATTGAAACCAGACACTGCGACAACACTCGACACTGTCCTTGAGCAGATCAACGGCACCAAGCCGGTACTCGAACAGATCGCCAATAAATGGTCGGTGCTGATCCTGGCCGTGGTTTGCACGCAGCCTTCACGCTTCAACGCGATCAAACGGCGCCTCGATCCGATCACGCACAAGGCGCTCACCGAAGCCTTGCGTCGTCTCGAGCGGAACGGATTGGTGGACCGCCGGGTGATTGCATCGTCGCCGGTGGCGGTCGAGTATTCGATCACGC
>JAKOOD010000195.1 GCA_022701635.1 Burkholderiaceae bacterium
GACGCAGGATCACCCACAGGCCTTCCTGCTGGGCCAGGCGGCAGAACTCCGCAGCGTCGCGCTGGCCGGTCCAGTCGTATTTCCCTTCGCGCCATTCGTGGTAATTCCAGAACAGGTAGGCGCACACCGTGTTCAGGCCCATCGCCTTGATCAGTTTCAGGCGGTGCTGCCAGTATTCGCGCGGCACGCGGGCGAAGTGCATCTCGCCGCAGCGGATCTGCAGCGGCTTGCCGTCGAGGAGGAAGTCCTGGTCGCCGATGGCGAAGCGGTGAGAACTTGCTGCCAGCACGGTTGCACTCATCGGCAACAGCGCCGAACCGGCGACGGCGGCGGCGCCTTGCAGCAAGCGGCGGCGTGGAAGATCTGTCGTCATCTACTATATATCCCCTTATTGTGGGACCAGACGCGCCATCTCGGACGCGGCCAGCAGGAAGGCGCCGACGCCGAACGGCGCGGTCGAATCCTGGTCGACCACCTGGCCGGGAATCGCGCGTTCGCCGATCGGCTGGACGTAGCCGACCTTGCCGTCGGCCTGCAGCGCGACCTCGCTCAGGAAACGCCAGCCGCGCAGCGCCACCGGCCCGTAGTTCGCCTTGTCGAGGTAACCGTTGTTGATACCCCAGGCATAAGCATAAGTGAAGAAGGCGGTGCCGCTGCTTTCCGGTCCCGGTGCCTGGGCCGGATCGAGCAGGCTGCGGGTCCAGTAGCCGTCCGCCTGCTGCAGCGGCTTCAAGGCGGCCGCCATGCGCTTGAAGCGCTCGACGAACAGCGCCCGTGCCGGATCGTCGGCAGGCAGGTCGGCCAGCACCTTGGCCAGGCCGGCGAACACCCAGCCGTCGCCGCGTGCCCAGAAGTCGCGGCCGCCGTTGGCCGCCTTGTGCTTCGGGTAGATGTACTTGGCGTCGCGGTAGTACAGGCCCGCATCAAGGTCGTACATCAGCTTGTCCGCATACGCGAAGTACTCGCGCAGCTTGTCGAGATAGCGGCGGTCGCCGGTTGCCTTGTACAGCTTGGTCATCACCGGCATCACCATGTACAAGCCGTCGGCCCACCACCAGTAATCGCTGTTGGCCGTGCTCATTTCGTATTCCATCACCTCGCGCGCGCGGGCGATGCGGCGCGGGTCCTTGCGGCCGTCGAATTCGTACAGGTCGATATAGGTCTGGAAGCAGACCTGCCAGTCGCCGAACAGCACGTGCTCGGGCGTTTCGCCGTAGGTGTACTTCCAGGCCGACTTGTCGTCGGAAGCGGCGCCGCGCCAGCGGTTGTGCTCCGCCCAGGCGGTGGAATAGGCGCGGTACGCTTCGTTGCGGGTCAGCGCGTAGGCCGCCATGTTGCCGGTGTGGTAGGCGGCCACGTCCCAGAACGGCCATTGCTCGGGTTTGTTGTTGCGCTGCCAGTAGCCGTTGGCGCGGGCCAGCGCGGCCAGCACCTGGGCGCGCGACACCGGGGCGGTGGACAGGGCCAGGGCGCCGCCGCTGGCGGCAAGCGCCATGCCGGCCAGGGCGAGTTTCAGGGTGAGTCGTCTCGTCATTTGCGTGGAATCCTTATCGTTGAGGCGGCTGCCACTGCAGCACGCGTACCGTGGAAGGCGGCACGCTGGCCACGCCTTCGCCGTCGACCTGCCGCACCGGCTGGACGAACAGGTGCAGCACGCCCTGGCGCCGCCATAATTCGCTGTCGTAGGTCGGTTCCCAGGCGCCGACCGCGGCACTGTCCAGGTCGGCGACGCTCCAGCGCGGATGCGTAAAACTGGCCACCCGCGCCACCGACACCCGCGCGCCGCGCTCGGCATCGCGGAACACCAGCAGCCCGCCCGGATCGCTGCCCGCCTGGTCGACCAGGATCTGCGGCCGCGCGACCGGGATCGCCTTGGTGCCCATGCCGCTCAGGGAAAACGGCGTATGGCGGAAATCCAGGTCGAGCCGGCGCCATGCGGTGCCGGTGTGATGCAGCACCCGGTACTGCGGCACCTGGCTACCCGGGTCGCGCCAGTAGCTGGCGATGTAGGGGTGGCCGGCGCTGTCCGCCGCCATCGAGGTCTGGTTGATCAATTCGCTGTTCTGCGGGATGCGCGCCGCATAGCGCGCGCTGGCGGCGGTGATCGGCAGGGCATACGGTTTGCCGTCGGCGTCTTCCCAGCTGGCGCCGCCGTCGCGCGAGCGGGCGTAGGCCATGTCGTGGTTGCTGGCCACGTCCGGCGTCTCGCGCCATACCCAGGACACGTGGATCGTGCCCTGCGCATCGACGCAAGCCTGCCAGTAGGCGTTGCGGCGCCCTTCCCCGCTGATCAGGTTGTCGGCGACGCGGCGCCAGCCGCCCGCGCCGTCGTACCTGTTCAGCACCAGGTTGCCGCGCCCCGAGCCGCCGTCGCGGTACAGGAACAGCAGGCCGCCGTCCGGCAGGCGGAAGAATTCCGGGTACGACACCGATTGCTCGTCGCGCCCGAGCATCGGGGCCTCACGCAGGTCCAGGCTGCCCGGCGCCACGCCACGCGCATAATGCAGGCCGTTGTTGTGGTGGTCCCAGGCCATGTGCAGCACGCCGGCGCCGTCGACCATGATGCTGATCGCATTATGGGCGTCCAGCAGGCTGCCGCGATAGCCGGTGCGCTGCACGGTCCAGGCATCGCTGCCGAGACGGCGCCGGCCCAGCACGACGTGGCCGTCCGCATCGTAATAAGCGATGTACTGAAAAGTACCGTCGCTCACCAGCGCGTTCTTGCGGAACACCGCCACGTTGACCGAATTGCCGGCCCAGCCCTGCCCGACCTCGCTGAACGTGACCGGAGACTGTACAGCGCAACCACCCAGCAGGCAGGTGGCCACTAACAGGCAAGCTCCCCGCATCACAGCTTGCCGCGGATGCCGAACTTGATCGTGCGCCCGTCGTACTTCGCATAGTCCATGCGGGTGCGCTTGCCCTCGCCGTAGCGGCCGGTCGCATCCTCGAAGTAATCGTAGGCCAGCGTGTTGGTGATGTTCAGGGCGTCGAGGCGCAGCTCCAGGTTCTCGGTCAGCTTGTAGCTGATCGTGCCGTCCAGGTAGCCGCGCGGACCGCGCCAGCGGATCAGGTCATCGCCGTTGTTCTTCGGATTGTCGCCGTGCAGCGACTTGCCCTTGTAGTTGTACGAGAGGCGCATCGCCAGCGGTCCGCGCTCGTAGTAGCTGGTGAAGCTGTAGGCGTACTTCGGCACCGAGTTGACGGCGATTTCCTTGCCCGCATTGGTGATCCACTTCATGCTGTTGAAGGGATCGATGTGGGTGTAGCTGGCCAGCGCGCCGAAGCCCTTGAAGGGATCGGGCAGGAAGGTGAAGTCCTGCTGGTACGACAGCTCGTAGCCCTTCAGGGTCTGCTTGCCGGCGTTGGTGTAGGTGCGCAGCGTCATCGGCAGGTTGGGGTCGACGCGGCCGTTGGCATCCTGGAAGATCGCGCCGAGCGCGGTGTCGGGCAGGCCGAGGGCGCCGAAGGTGGTCTGGGTCGTGGTCGACACGGTGGCATCGGTCAGCTCCTTGCGGAACAGCGCCGCCGACAGCAGGCTGCCCGGCTTGAAATACCACTCCAGGCTCGAATCCAGGTTCTTCGACTGCTGCGGCTTCAGGTTCGGGTTGCCCGAGGTCGCGCTGTTGTCGAACATGTTCGGAATGACCGTCTGGGCCGCGATGATCGACAGCGAGGCGCGGCTGATGGTCTTGCCGTACGAGGCGCGCCAGATCAGGGTGTCGGTCAGGTCGTAGGCCGCGCTGACCGCCGGCAGCAGGTTCTTGTACTTGCCCGTGGCGTGGTTCGGATCGTAGACCGCGCCGTTCTTCTGGAAGTTGTCGATATCGAGCTCGGTCTGCGACCAGCGCACACCGGCATTCAGGCGCAGCTCGCGCGCCAGCACTTCGCCCTTGAAGTCGGACTGGACGAAGCCGGTCGACACCTTTTCGGCCGCGGTGAAGCTCTGCGCCGGGGTGAAGGCGGCGCCGGTATTGTAGGCCAGCGGATCGTAGGTGCCGAAGGCATAGCCGCGCGTGAAGGTCCCGAACTGGTGCGGCCAGCCGGCGCCCATGTCGAGGTGCGAGATCGGCAGGGTCGACACCATGCTGCCGCGCACGCTGGCATCGCCCAGCCCCACCATCTTCGCCTTCATGGCGGCGCTGCCATTGCGCTTTTCGACACCCTTGCTGGTGTCGACGAAGACCAAGCCGGTCTTGAGGTGGCCGGTCCAGCCGGCGAACAGGTCGTAGTCATAGTCCAGCACCAGGCGCGCCTGGCGGCCTTTATCCGTTTCGCGGGTCCAGCCGGTGGTGACGTCGAAGCCGCTGAAGTTGGCCGGATTGGTGTAGTCGATGTTCGAGGACATCGACGGGTAGACGTGGTCGTCACCGTAGTCGATGGTGGAATTGACGCCGAAGATCTGGCCCGACAGCGTATCCGAATAGCTGGTGGCGTCGCTGTTGTTGGCGCTCAGCTGGCCGGTCACCACCATGCCGGGACGCGCGGCCCAGCGCCCGTTCAGCGCCAGGTAGCCGAACTTGGTCTTGTCCTCGCCATAGGTCACGCCGCTGCTGTACGAGGTGTTGCCGAAGGTACCGGTCAGCAGGTTCGAGGCCGGGTCGATGCGCACGTCGAGCGGCACGAAGCCGCTGTGGCCGGACTGGCCGGCGGGCGCGCTGCGGTTGGTGGTCTTGCTGTTGCGGATCAGGATACCGTAATACAGTTCGTCGCGGCTGTTCTTCAGCTGCGAGGCCAGGCCGTCCAGGCTGAGGTTCAGGTTGCCCTCCTTGAACTGCAGCGAGGTCACCAGGCCGTCGCGGGTGCGCCGGTTCTGCGAGCCATAAAAGCGGTAGATGCGCGGCAGGAAGGCATTGTCGATCTGGTCGCGGGTGTAGCCGGACAGGTTGGCGCGCGGATCGTCGTAGTCGAGGGTATAGGCGAAGTTGCCCTTCACCGGACTCATGCTGCCGTTGCGCGAGCTGTTGTAGCCGCCGGTGGCTTCGAAGCCGGAGCGGTTGTTGACCGCCTTGGAATGCGCCACGCCGGCCAGGAAGCCCCACGAGCCCCAGGTGTTCGAATACAGCGCGAAGCCGGCCGGGTCGGCTTTTTCCGAGCTGGTGTTGTAGGCGCCGGTCAGCGCATAGCGCAAGGTGCGCTTCGGGCTGTCGAACGGACGCGGGGTCTGCAAATCGACCACGCCGCCCATGCCGCCTTCGCTGAGTTCCGCCAGTGGCGACTTGTAGAAGTCGACCCTGCCAAACAATTCGGACGCGAACACGTCGTAGTTGAAGCCGCGCGCGGCGCTGCCGATGGTGCTGGTGGACGTGGTGTTGACCGGGGCGCCGTTCAGCGTGGTGACGGAGTATTCGGTCGGCAGGCCGCGGATCGAGATGCGCTGGCCCTCGCCCGAGCTGTCGTCGCGGTTCAGGATCACGCCCGGCACCCGCTGCAGCGATTCGGCCACGTTCGATTCCGGGAACTTGCCGATGTCCTCGGCCACGATCGAATCGCGCACGCCGATCGCCTGCTGCTTCAGGTTCAGCGCTTTTTGCAGGCTCGAACGGAAGCCCGCGATGACCACCGTGTTCGAGACCGGTGCACTGCTGCTGGCGGTGTCGCCGGTGGCGACCGGATTGGCGGCGCCGTCCTGCGGCGCGGCCTCCGGCCCCGCCGCCGGCGCTACCGTTGGCGCCTCGGCCGGGGTTGGCGAGGTTTGCGCCAGCGCCGGATTGCCATACGCGGCGGCCAGGGCCAGCGGCAGCACCGTGGCCAGGATCTTCTTTCTCATGTTGTCTCCTCTGCGGCATCGATGTGCCGGCTTGTTATGGGGGAATGAAGCAGGTGGAGCCGGGCTGGCCTGGCATGTACCAGACTGTGCGCAACCGTATGGTTACGTTACCACCTGTCGTGTATTGACTCAACATCGCTGCCATGGCTATGGTGTTGATATGTAAGCGCCTGATTTGTATGAAAAATGCGCGATTTTTGCTGAAAAGGATGTGGTATCGTAACCACAATTCGATGCGGAAACGCCGAATGCCATGCCCGAATCGGGTCGAACCGCCGCAAATACTCAACAAGATGATCGTTTATATACACCCATGCGCAAAGCCAGCAAACTGAGTGAAGTCGCCCGGCTGGCCGGCGTGTCGCCAATCACCGCGTCGCGCGCCATCCGCGGCACCGGTTATGTGTCGAGCGAGGCGCGCGAGCGCATCATGGCCGCCGCCACGCAGCTGAACTACACACCGGACATGCTGGCGCGCCGCATGCGCGGCGATAAAAGCAAGTTGATCGGCGTGTTCCTGAACAACTACGGTCCGGTCGTGCTGCACGAACTGGTGCGCCACATCGGCGAGCAGGCGCGCAAACTCGATTACGACCTGCTGCTGTTCAACGCCGACCGTTTCGACAGCCCCGAACGCATGGTCACCTGCGGCACGCTGGCCAAGCTGTGCGACGGCCTGCTGCTGGTGATGCCGACCGCAGGCGACGGCTTCCTCGACCTGGCCGCGCGCCAGCAGCTGTCCTGCGCCCTGGTCTGCTTCGACGCCGGGCAGCTGGCGCTGCCGACGCTGGTGCTGGAAAACCGCGCCGGCGCGCGCGCCGCGGTCGAGCACCTGCTGGGGCTCGGGCACCGCCGCATCGGCTTCATCGCCGGCTCTTCGCGCACCGGCCAGAGCCTCGAACGCGAACGCGGCTACGCCGACGCGCTGGCGGCCGCCGGCATCGCCTTCGATACGGCGCTGGTGCGCGAGGGCGGCTTCAACCAGCCGGGCGGTTTCGCGGCCGCCGGCCAGCTGCTCGACCTGGCGCAGCCGCCCAGCGCCATCTTCGCCGCCAACGACGAGATGGCCTTCGGCGCCATCGACGCCATCGCCAGCCGCGCTCTGAAAGTGCCGGGCGACGTGTCCGTGGTCGGCTTCGACGACATCCCGACCGCCAGCTACGTATTCCCGCGCCTGACCACGATGCGCCCGCCCTACGAGGCGCTGGCCGCGCGCGCGGTGCGCGAAGTGGTCGACCTGATCGAAGGCGGGGTGCCGGCGGCCGCGCGCATCCCCTTCGCCACCGAACTGGTGGTGCGCGACTCGACCGCAGCGGCGCGGGCCTGACGCCGTCCATGGCGACCGACCCGCGCTTGCGCGCCGGCACGCTCCACTACGGCTTGCGGGGCTTGCTGGCGCTGGTGGGCTGGCTGCTGGTCGGGGAGCTCGGCATCGCCGTGCGCGAACGCTGGGCCCAGCCGATCGGCCTGGTCGTGCTGCGCAACGTCGGCGCCTCGGACACCAGCGTCGCGCTGCTGCTGTCGACCGTCCCCGCCGTCATCAGCCTGCTGCTGGTGCCGGCCATCGGGCTGCGCTCGGACCGCTGCCGCAGCCGGTGGGGACGGCGCCGCCCGTATTTATTGGTGAGCGCGCCGCTGGGCGCCGGCGCGATGCTGTGCGTGGCCGCCGCGCCCACGCTGGCGGCCTGGAGCGACGCGCTGCTGGGTGCATGGTCGCCCGGCCTGCGCAAGCTCGACCTCGGCTTCTTCTGCCTGTTCTGGACCGTGTTCGAAGCGGCCGCCATGACCACCGTCGCCCTGTTCAACGGCCTGGTCAACGACGTCGTGCCGCACGGCCTGCTGGGCCGCCTGTATGCGGTGCTGCGCATCGCCGGCCTGGGCGTGGCGATCTTTTTCAACATGTCGCTGTTCGCGCTGGCCGATACCCGGCTGTTCGAACTGCTGTTGAGCATCGCGCTGGTGTTCGGGCTGTCGATCCCGCTGATGTGCCTGATGGTGCGCGAGGGTGCGTATCCGCCGGCGGCGCCGGTCCGGGCGACCGGTACGCAGCGCCTAGCGGCACACACCCAGCTGCTGCAATGCTGCACCCAGCGCCGCCACCTGTGGGCCTTCGGCGCCTTCATGCTGGCCGCCGTCACCTTCAGCCCCTTCAACACCTTTTCGCAGAACTATGCGCTCGGCCTCGGCTTGTCCAAGGCGGAACTCGGTACGCTGACCGCCACCGGCTACGCCGTCTCGATCGCCAGCGCCTTCGGCATCGGCTGGCTGGCCGACCGTTTCGGCGCGGTGCGGGTGGCAACCGTGATGATGGCGCTGTACAGCCTGATCGCGCTGGGCGGCTGCCTGCTGGTGCGCGACGGCGCCGCCTTCCGCGGCTTTTACCTGGCCCACGTGGTGATGTCGGGCGCCTATTTCACGGCGGCGGCGGCGATGCCGATGGACGTGTTCCCGCGCGCCGAATTCGTGCGCTACAACGCCAGCAAGGACATCATGGTCGCGCTGGCGAACATCCTGGTCGGCACCAGCCTGGGGCCGCTGCTCGACCTGTCCGGCCACGACTACCGCCTGACGCTGGCCAGCGCCGCGCTGTTCTCGCTGCTGTGCCTGGGGTGTCTGGGACGCTTGCTGGTGCGTGCGCCCAGCGCGGCCACGGAAGCGGCCCGTACCCTGCCCTGAAACGGAAACTCAGGCGCAGCCGGGCACCAGCAGGATCGGCACGCTGTTCCAGGACACCGCCACCAGCGACAGCGCCGCGAACATGAAAGCCGCCCATTGCCACAGGCCGGCCCTGGCGGGACGCGCCAGCACGCCGCGCGCGCGCCACACCAGCCATGCCAGCACCGCAAGCGCAAGGACGGTGGCGATGCCCATGAGGGTGCGGTCCGGCCCGCCCTCGCGCATGGCGGCCGGCGTGCACTGGGCCGCCGCCAGCCCGTAGCAGAAGGCGAAGTGCAGCAGCCACACCAGCAGTGGCAGGATGGCGCCCAGCAGGCGGCGGAAGAAGTGTTCGTTGGCGCGGTTCATCTTCTTGCTCATGTTCTTGTGCATGTTGACGCTCATGCTCACTCCATCAGCAGCGGCACCAGGCGCACCGCCGACATCCAGGCCATGCCCTGCAGCGTCGTGTAGTGCCAGACCAGCGCGATGTTGTCGAGGGTGGCGCGGCTGCGCGCCGTCAGGTGGCCACGCCAGCCGCGCAGCGCCAGGTAGGGCGCCATGATCGCCAGCAGCACGATGTGCAGGCCCTGGTAGGACGCCAGGGCGGCGACCGCCGCGGCCCAGGCGCTCTCGCTCGGCGCCAAGTCGGCCTCGCCCAGACCGTACACATCGACGCCGAAGGCCGCCAGCGCGCAGGCCAGCGCCGGCAGCACCAGCCAGGGCAGGCGGCGCCGGCCGACGGCGCGCGTGGCCAGCCACACCAGCAGCGAGCCGGCCGCCAGCAGGGCGGCCGACAGCCAGGCCAGTTGCACCGGGGGCAGCGAGCTGCCGGGCGGCGGGCACACCTGCAGGCGCATCGACACGTGCAGGTAGGCGAAGGCGAACGAGGCGAAGATGCTGGCGTCGACCACCAGCATGATGACCGTGGCCCACCACGAATGCGAGGCGGTGCCGCGCGCGCCCACCGGCAGCACGACGCCGCCGCCGGCGTCCGCGGTCGTCTCGGGCACGCCGCGGTCGGATTGCCACAGCCAGGCGATGGTGCCGACCACCGCCATGATGCCGCACAGCGTGGCCAGCAGGTTCAGTTTCATGGTCAGCAGCAGGAAGAAGCCGGCGGTGCCGGCCGCGGCGATCAGCGGCAGCCAGCTGTCGCCCGGCAGCACCAGCAGGTAGCGCGGTTCGGCGCCGACCGGGCTGGTGGCGATGGTCTCGCGTTGGCCGGTGGCGGTCTGCGGCAGGTAGTGGGCGCCCTCGTCCACCTCGCGCGACAGGGTCGGCTGGTCCCACAGCGGATTGGCCGACACCACGCGCGGGATGCTGCGGTTGCCGTAATCCTCGGACGTCAGCCATTCCAGCGTCGAGGCGTTCCACGGATTGCCGACCGGCTGCGTACGGCGCTTCAGGGTGCGTACGACGTCGAACGCGAACAGCACCACGCCCGCCGCGAAGACGAAGGCGCCCACCGTCGACAGCATGTTCAAGCCGTTCCAGCCGAGGTCCGGCGCATAGGTGTAGACCCGGCGCGGCATGCCCAGCAGGCCGGTGATGTGCATCGGGAAGAAGGCGACATTGAAGCCGCCGAACATCAGCCAGAACACCCACTTCGCCCATGCTTCGGACAAGCGGTTGCCGTTGATCAGCGGTATCCAGTAATACATGGCCGCGAACACCGGGAACACCATCCCGCCGATCAGGACGTAGTGGAAGTGGGCGACGATGAAATAGGTGTCGTGCACCTGCCAGTCGAACGGGATCACCGCCACCATCACCCCGGTCAGGCCGCCCAGCACGAAGATGAACATGAAACCGAGCAGGAACAGCGTCGGCGCGCCGCGCTGGACCTTGCCCTTCCACAGCGTGCAGATCCAGGCAAACACCTGGATCGCGGTCGGCACCGCCACCGCCATGCTGGCGGCCGACACGAAACTCATCTCGAGCACGCCCAGGCCGGCGGTGAACATGTGGTGCGCCCACAGCCCGAAGCTGAACACGCCGACGCCGACCAGGGCGGCGATCACGGCGCGCCGGCCGACCAGCGAGGTGCCGGCGATGGTCGGGATCATGGTCGACACCATGCCGGCCGCCGGCAGGAAGATGATGTAGACCTCGGGGTGGCCGAAGAACCAGAACAGGTGCTGCCACAGCAGCGGGTCGCCGCCGCGCTCGGGAATGAAGAAAGGCCAGTCGAAGGCGCGCTCCATCTCCAGCAGCGCGGTGCCGGCGATCACCGCCGGGAAGGCGAACACGATCATCACGGCCACCACCAGCATGGCCCAGGCGTACACCGGCATGCGGCCCAGCGTCATCCCCGGTGCGCGCGTAAACAGGATACCGATGATCAGTTCGATCGCGCCGGCGATCGCCGAGATTTCGATGAAGCCGATCCCCAGCAGCCAGAAATCGGCGTTCAGCCCGGGCGAATACTTGGTGCCGGTGAGCGGCGGGTACATGAACCAGCCGCCGTCCGGCGCCAGGCCGACGAACAGGGTGCAGAAGAAGGCCAGCCCGCCGATCGCATAGGCCCAGTAGGCGTACGCGGACAGGCGCGGGAACGGCAGGTCGCGCGCGCCCAGCATGTTGGGCAGCAGGTACACCGCGAGCGCTTCCACCACCGGAATCGCGAACAGGAACATCATCACCGTGCCGTGCATGGTGAACACCTGGTTGTAGGTGCCGGCGCTGAGGAAGCTATTCTCGGGCACCGCCAGCTGGGTGCGGATCAGCAGGCCCAGGATCCCGGCCAGCACGAAGAACAGCAGCGTGGTGCCGATGTACAGCAGGCCGATGTTGGTGTTGTTCACCGACGAGAAGAAGCGCCATCCGCTCGGCGTACGCCAGACGGCTTCCAGGCGTTCGCGTTCGCCCCCGGGACGCGGGACTGGATTGGGCAACTGCGTGGGCAAGCGGGTGTTCATTGCAAGGCCTCGAGATAAGCGGCCAGCGCGCGCAGCGATGCCGCGTCGATGCCGGGCGAGCCCGGCATCAGGACGCCCGGCTTGGCACGCTGCGGATCGGCGACCCAGCCGGCCAGCGTGTCCTGGCGCGCATTGGAATGGATAGGCAAGGTGCCGGCACCGATGTAGGCGCGGCTGCCGACGTGGGTCAGGTCGGGGCCCAGGTTGTTGTCCTCGGCGACGCCGCGGATCGTGTGGCAGGCCTGGCAGCGCTGGTCGAAGAAGGCGGCGCGGCCACGCTGCAAAAAGGCGTCGGTGGGCTGCACGGCGGGCCGGGCCTGGGCCGCCAGCCAGGCATCGAATTCGGCCTGCGGATGCGCCACCACGTGCAGCGCCATGCGCGCATGCTGGATGCCGCAGTATTCGGCGCACTGGCCGCGGTAGATACCCGGCTTGTCGGCGCGCAGGGTCAGGCCGGTGACGCGGCCGGGAATCATGTCGCGCTTGCCGGCCAGCGCCGGGATCCACAGGCTGTGGATGACGTCGGCAGCGTTCAGGCCGAGGTAGACGTTCCGCCCGACCGGAATGTGGATTTCGTTGGCGGCGGCGATCTCGCGCCCGCTGGCCGGATCGCGGTAGCGCACTTCCCACCACCACATCTTGCCGGTGACGGAAATCGCCAGCGCGCCGTTCGAGGTCTGCGGGCGCAGCTGCGCGCTGCGCCAGGTACTCCAGCCCAGCAGCAGGCTGAGGACGATCACCGGAAAGGCGACGCCGGCGCCGGCGATCCAGACGGCCGGCCGCAGCGGACGCGCGTGATGGCGCAGGCTCATTGCCAGCAGCAGCATCACGGCCGCGAAGATCAGCGTGCCGGCGATGGTCATGCCCCAGGTGAGTTCGCCGATGACCGCGGCGTCGCTGCCGCCGTGGTGCAAAACCGATTGCAGCGGCGTGTCCGCCGCACTGCCCTGCCCCGCCCTCATCGGAACGCTCATCGGAACGCTCATCGTAACGTGTAGAGGTAAGCCGCCATGTGGCGCGCCTCCTGCTCGGTCAGGCCCATCGACGGCATCCGGGTGCCGGGTTTCAGCGCGGGCGGGTCCAGCAGCCACGCCACCATGCGGTCCGGCTGGTTGGGGATGCCGCCGGCGATATAGCTCAGGCGCCCGACCTTTTCCAGCGAGGGTCCGGCGTCGCCATTCGGTCCCGGCACCTGGGGAATGACGTGGCAAGTGGTGCACTGGTACTGGGTCATCAGGCGCTTGCCGGTGTCGGCGTCGCCGCCGCGCACGTGGCGGGTGTCGGTCTGCCCGCTGCAACCGGCCAGGCCGATGCCGACGAAGGCAAGCGCGGCCAGCGCCGGCGCGGCAGGGTGTCGGGAGACGGAAGGTGTTAGAAGACTGGGCACAGTTGAATTCACAATGTTGCAATGACTTCTATAATACAGGACGTATTTATATCTTTTTTACACGATACTTTTTGACAATATTTTGATGGCCGAGGCATCCACCCGTTTGATCGTCAAGACCGCCGTGCTGACCCTGCTGGCCGCCGGCACCCTGGGCGCGGCCGCCGGCCTGCTCGTCTGGCGCGCCGGCTGGTACAACATCGGCGCCACCACGTCCCACCTCGGCATCGTCTACACGGGACTGGAACAGGCGATGCGCTACTCGGTGCAGCACCACGCGCGCAAGGTGGCGGTGCCGGCGCTGGGCGAGGCCGACGTCGCGCGCGGCGGTATCGTGTATCGCGACAATTGCGCGCAGTGCCATGGCGGTCCCGGCGTCGCGCCGAACATCCACGGCCTGAGCATGCAGCCGGCGCCCGGTCCGCTGGTCGATGCCGCGATGCGCTGGCAATCGCGCGAGCTGTACTGGATCACGCGCCACGGCGTCAAGATGAGCGGCATGCCGGCCTGGGAATTCCGCCTGAGCGACGCCGACACCTGGGCGGTGGTCGCCTTCATGCACCGGATGCCGGCGATGACCGTGGCCGATTACAAGACCCTGACCGCGATGGCGCCTGCCGAGGACCAGGCGCAGGCACGCGACCCGGCAGCAGGAGAAGCACGGTGAAGGCGCCGCGCACCCTGGCAGCGGCCATGCTTGCCGCTACGGCCTGCCTGCTGGCCGGCTGCGACAGCGATCCCAAGCCGCCGCCGGGCGTAGCCGGCGACCCCGGCCTGGGCAAGCTGGCGCTGACCCAGTATGCCTGTCAGTCCTGCCACAAGATTCCGGGCGTGGTCGGTTCCGACACCTTCGTCGGCCGTCCGCTCGAAGGCCTGGGCAAGCGCCCCTTTATTGCCGGCAACCTGCTCAACAACCAGGCCAACCTGATGCGCTGGATCCGCGACCCGCAGGCGATCGATCCGACCACCGCGATGCCGAACCTGGGCGTGAGCGAAAAGGATGCGCGCGATATCAGCGCCTATCTGCTGACGCTGGACTGACGCTGTGCCCGCCGCGCCATGGCGGCAGGCGTTCCAAAATCCTTGTCTGAAACGAAAAAGCAGTACCGGGCCGAGGCCCGGTACTGCTTCCCTTTACAACTTACCGCTTACCGGGGGCTTATTTGCCCGAGGTGGTACCCGACTTGGTGGAGGCCATCTGCTGGGCGGCCTTCAGGTGCTGCTCGACCACCGGCATGTGCTGGTCGGCCAGCGCTTTCACGTCCGCATCCTTGATCTTCTTGGCGTCGCTCATCAGCTTGGCGTGGACTTCCTTGTGGTCCTTGACGCCGGCATTGGCCATGTAGGCCTTGTCGAAATCGGCACCGCTCATTTTTTCCAGCTTGGCCGCCATGGCCTTGTGCTTGGCATCGAGTTCGGTCGGCAGGGTCACGCCGCGGGCCTGGGCCAGGGCTTGCACCTTGGTCAGGGCTTGGCCGTGGTCGTCGATCATCTGCTGGCCGAAGGCTTTCACTTCGGCGCTCTGGGCCTTGCTGACAGCCATCTTGCCGGTTTCGACCTCGGCCATGTCGGCCATCGCCATGTCCTTCACGGCCTTCTGGTCGGCCGCGCTCAGCTTGGCGCCGGTCGCGGCGGTGCTGCCGCCGGCGGCGGTCTGGCCGGCGGCAGCGGTCGAACCGCTCTGCATGGCGCCGTGGGTCATGCCGGACGCGGTATTGCGCGATTCCATGCCGGTGCTATTGGTGTTGTCCATCGCGCCATCCTTGCTGACCTTGCCGGCCTGGTTCGGATTGGTGCTGGTGGTGGCGGTCTGTGCCTGGACGCCGAAGGCGCTGAACATGGCGGCGACTGCCGACACAGCCAGCAGCCCTTTCAAGGTTTTGTTCTTTTGCATTTTGCTCTCCTGATTCCGTGGATATGAAAGTTGGCGTTTGGCGACTGCGTGTCTCTATGCCGCGCGCAAGCACGTGTTCGAGTGATAACGGCCATGGCAGAGTGTAGTGCGGGGTGTTTCTACACAGCGCACGTTAGCCGGTAGGCAACTTTGTATATGCAATAAATGCGCAAGGCGCAAAAAAGCGGCCTCGAGGGCCGCTTCGGGATGCCGTAAAACCGGGCTCAGCGGAAGCTGAGCGTGGCGCTCAGGTCGCCCGGCCCGCGCGCACCGCGTGCCGCAAAAGCGGCGTCGCGCGCCGCCAGGCTGTCCAGCAGCGGCAGGCCGTGCAGGCGCGTGATGAAACGCATGATCGAGGTCGTGTCGTAGAAATTGTGGTCGACCGCGCCCTTCCTGGCGTACGGCGAGACCACGATCGCCGGGATGCGCGAGCCCGGACCCCAGCGGTCGCCTTTGGGCGGGGCCACGTGGTCCCACCAGCCGCCGTTCTCGTCGAAGGTGATCACCACCACCATGTCCTGCCATTGCGGCGACTTTTTCAGGTGCTCGATCACGTTGGCGACGTGGGCGTCGCCCGACTCGATGTCGGAATAGCCGGCGTGCAGGTTGAGGTTGCCCTGCGGCTTGTAGAAGGTGACGGCCGGCAGCTTGCCGGCGATGGCGTCGGCGATGAACTTGTTCGAGATCGGGCTGTCGCCCAGGCCGCCGTCGCGCAGGTGCTCGGCACGCGCGGCGGTGCCGGGCGCGAACTGCTTGAAGTAATTGAAGGGCTGGTGGTGGAACTGGAAGTTCGGGCGCGTACCCTCGCCGCGGCCATCCAGCGCCGCCTGGAAGCCGCCGCCATACCAGGCCCAGCTGACGCCCTGGCGCGACAGCAGGTCGCCGATGGTGTCGTAGCCTTGCGGCGGCAGCACCGACGGATCCTGCGGATCGGCGCTGGCGGCATCGCCGCCCGGCGCCGGATGCACCCAGCTCGGCTGGTACGGCGGCGCCATGGTGTTGACCGCGTAGCCATCCGGCGTGATGGCGCCGTTGTTGACGAATTTCGGCTTGCCTTCCAGCGCCGACTTCGGCGAATCCGGCGCCAGCGCCAGGCGCATGCCCTGCGGGCCGTCTTCCAGCACCGCGATCTTGCGCTTGGCCGGGGTGTCCTTGGCGTTGAAGTATTCCGGCACGCGGCCGCTGATCAGGAACTGGTGGTTCAGGTAGGAACCGCCGAAGGCCGCCATGAAGAAGTTGTCGCACAGCGTGTACTCGCCGGCGATCTGCCACAAGCCCAGGTTCTTGCGCGTCTCGCCGTAGTGGCCCATCACCAGCCCACCGCTGTCGCCATACGCCACGAAGGCATCGTTCTTGCCGCCGTTGATCTGCATCTGGTTGTGATAGAAGGCGTGCACCAGGTCGCGCGTGACCAGGCCTTCCGGCAGCGGCTTGCCGGCAGCATCAAGCAGCTTGAACGGCGCATTCGGCAGATGCTGGATGTCGTCTTCCTTGATCAGGTAATCCTTGCCGCCGATGTTCTGGCGCGCCGGCACCATGCCGCCCCAGATCTTCGGCAGTTCGCCCAGGACCGACCCGTCGCGGTCGCGCTGCGCCGTGGCCGCCGCCGGCACCGCGGACAGCGGCTGGGCCAGGCCCGGGAAGTCGGCGAACAGGTTGTTGAAGCTGCGGTTTTCCAGGTAGATCACCACCACGTTCTTGACGTGCGCCTTGAGCTTGGCGTCCAGCGAGCCCGCCGCCGGCTTGCGTGCCTTGGAAGGCGCGGCTGCCTGGGTGGCCGGCAACTGGGTGCCGAGGCCGACCGCGGCAGCGGCCTGGAAGATGCGGCGGCGTGCCGGGCTGGCCGGCCGGTCGGCCTGCTGGGCCGGGTCTTGGTCGTGATCTTGCACGGAATGGCTCCTGAAGACGGCGGCGCAGCGCCGCAAAGGGATGATTATCGGTGCATTTTGCCCTGAGGAACAAGTAGAAGCGGCGGGTGTTGCCGATCAAGCATGACCAGCGGGGACTTGTCTTTACGTGTGGCTTTTACTTCCATTTACCTGCGCCTTACATCGATTAACAGTCTGGCGCGCGAGAATGCCTGCATGGAAAAAGGAGCCTGCATGACACCCACCCCGCATCGCAAGTGCGCCGCCGTTGCCGCGGCTGTCGCCACCCTACTGGCCTGCACGCTGCCGACACGGGCCGCCGAATCGATCCCTGCCCCGGCATCCGCTCCGGCCACGGCGCCGGCAGCGACCGTGACCAGTTCCCTGTCCCTGCCGCAGGCGGAAATGGAAAAGCTGCTGGCCGCCTACGCCATGATCAAGCGCAATTATGTCGGCCAGGCCGACGACAAAAAACTGTTCGACGGCGCCATCGCCGGCATGCTGGGTTCGCTCGACGCCCATTCCCAGTACATGAGCAGCGACGACATGCGCGACCTCGACCGCGAGAATTCGGGCGAATACGTCGGCATCGGCATCGAGGTCCAGCTCGACCGCGACCGCATGCGCGTGGTATCCACCGGCACCGACAGCCCCGCCGCCCGCGCCGGCATCCGTGCCGGCGACGTCATCGCCTCGATCGACGGCGCCGCCCTGGCCGGCCTGTCCAGCAGCGAGGTCGGGCGACGCATGCGCGGCGCGCCGGGCAGCGTGGTGACGGTGGGCCTGATGCAAGGCAGCGGCCGCGAAGGCAAGCCGCATACGCTGCGCATCACGCGCGCGGCGCTGCACGACGCCACCGTGAGCGCGCGCATGGCGGCGCCGGGACTGGCCTGGATCCGCATCTCGGCATTCGGCGGCGCCACCGGATCCGACCTGGCGGCGGCGCTGAAGAAGCTCGACGGCAAGGCGCCGCCACGCGGCCTGGTGCTCGACCTGCGCAACGACCCGGGCGGGCTGGTGCCGGCCGCGGTCGGCGTCGCCGGTGCCTTCCTGGCGCCGGGCAGCGTGGTCTTCAACGCGCGCGGCAACGCGCCCGGCGCCAACGCCACCGTGACCGTCGACCCGCGCTATTACCGCGAGCAGGGCGAGGCCGATGTGCTGGACGGCCTGCCCGCCTGGACCCGCACCGTGCCGCTGACGGTGCTGGTCAACGGCGCCTCGGCCTCGGCCGCGGAACTGGTCGCCGGCGCGCTGCAGGACAACCGCCGCGCCACCATCGTCGGCAGCCGCACCTTCGGCAAGGGCTCGATCCAGTCGGTGATTCCGCTGGGCGCGGACGACGGCATCAAGTTCACGGTGGCGCGCTACTTCACGCCCAAGGGCCACGACATCCAGGCGCGCGGCGTGACGCCCGACGTCACCGTGGCGCCGGCCGCCGGCGCGGACGACGAGCCGATGCTGCGCGAAGCCGACCTGGCCAACCACCTGCCGCCGGCGGATGGCGCCCAGCCGGTGGTGGCAGCCAGCGCCCGCGAACCGGTGGAGAGCACGCGCACCTTCGGCACGCGCGACGACAAGGCCCTGCAGGCGGCACTCGGCCTGCTGGCGCCGGCGCAGGCGCACGGGCCGTCGCTGGCCGGCCTGCTGCAGAAACTGGCGGCGGACCTGAAGCCCACCAGCGCCGGGATGCCCTGAGGCCGGCGTCACGCAGACGTCACGGCGGCGTCAAACGGATGTCACATTCGGCCGCCACAATGTGTCTCGTCTCCCCAGCGGGACACGGCGGCACGGCCGCCCTACCGGCGTCGGCGGTAGGAAAAGATACCGGCACCATATTCACGCTGTGTTGTGGCAGGATGATGGTCTCAACCAGGAGACCGCCTTGCATCCCAGCCTCAAGACCTTGCTCGACGAACTGGCCGCCTTCGGCGACGCCCACGACGGCGACAGCGCCAACCGCGCCACCCGCATGCTCAACATCACGCCGGATACCGGCGCCTTCCTGGCGCTGCTGGTCAAAGCCACGCAAGCCCGCCGCGTCCTCGAAATCGGCACCTCGAACGGCTATTCGACGCTGTGGCTGGCCGATGCGGCCGGCGCCATCGGCGGCGCGGTGACAACGGTGGAGATGTCGCTTGAAAAAATCGCACTGGCGCGCGCCAACTTCGCCCGCGCCGGACTCGCCGGCCGCATCGTCCAGCACGAAGGCGATGCCGGCGCGCTGCTGGCAACGCTGGAAGACGCCGGCTTCGACCTGGTGTTCCTCGATTCGCAGCGCAGCGCCTATCTCGGCTGGTTGCCGCAGCTGAAGCGGGTGCTGCGCGCCGGCGGCCTGCTGGTGGTCGACAATGCCACCTCGCACGCGCACGAGATGGCGGATTTCACGGCGGCGGTCGCGGCCGATGGCGGGTTCACCACCAGCCTGGTGCCGGTGGGCAAAGGCGAGTTCTTGGCGGTGAAGGCCTAGAACCGCGCCTTGTCGCGCAGCCGGTCCTTCACATGGCGGCGCGCGCGTGGTAAGGCATCCGCCTCGCGCTCGGCCAGCACGCCCTCGATGAAGCCCAGCAGCGCCAGTTCCTGCGGCACCCGGTCGCGCAGCTGCGCCACCAGCTCGCGCGCCACCGCGCTGTCGTTGATCGTGCCCAGTTCGTCCTGCATGCCGGCCAGCAGGTCGTGGCGGCGTGCCGCACGCTTGCCATGGCCGACGGCGTCGAAGAACTCGCGCGCATAACGTTCCTTCTTGGCCGCGATGCGCACCTTGTGCAGGCATTCCGGACGGCGCAGGTCGTAGGCGCGGGCGCGCTTGCGCACGCGCGCGGCGGCGTGCTGGACCAGCTGCGGGGCCGCCTTGCGCACGGCCTGCGCCAGCGGTTCCGACGGCAGGCCGGCCTGCTTCCACCCTTCCCCGGCGATCCAGGCGCCCAACGCCAGCAGCAGCGCGGTGTAGCGCGCGCTGCCCACCGCCGCCTTGACCTTGTTGCGATGGCGCTCGGCTTCTTCGCGCGAGGCCACCAGCACCCGCGCCATGCCCGGCCGGTGCGCCTCGGGCAGCGGCAAGGCGGGCAGCACCGATTCGATGAACACGTCCCAGTTGCGGGCGTCGCCCAGTTCGCCGGCCAGCCAGTCGATGTCGGCGCCGACGGCTTCCGGCAGCTGGACCATGTCGCGCACCATCGCCAGCGCGGCGCGCAGGCGGCGCAGGCCGACCCGCATCTGGTGCAGGCTCTCGACGTCGCCGGCGATCACGCCGCGTTCGTTGGCCGCCATCTGCTCCAGGCAGTTGGCCAGGATCGCGCCCAGCGCCTCGCCCATGCTGGCCTTGCGCCGCAGCGCGACCGCGGTCGCCTTGACCGCCTTGGGCTTCACCGCCCCGGCCAGCACATAGCCGCGTTCGGCCTTGCTGACGTGCTCGAGGCGCACCGGCAGCGCCGCATGCACCTGCTGCGCCAGCCCGTACAGGACCGCGGGCGGCCCCTGCTTGATTTCCAGTTCCAGCTCGCGCACCGGGACGCTGCGCTCGCCGTGCTGCAGTTCGCCGACGTCGAGCGCGCACTCGACCTGCACGCCGTCCGCCAGCGCGATCATCCAGCTGCTGCGCTTGCTGCGGTTGACGAACACCGGCGCCAGGTCCGGCACGCCCTCTTTCGCCAGCTGCGGCAGCACCTCGCGCAGCTGGCGCGCGAACAGGTCGAGGTCGGGCGCCTCGCTGCCGATCTCGCTCTCGAGCTCGGTGCGCTGGTGCAGGCCGGCCAGCGCACTGCCGCCGCCCTTCAGCGTCTGCACGTGGCGGCTGCCGGCGCTGCGCACGCGCAGGGCGAAACCGTGGCGCAGCAGGTCGAAGCCGCTGCTGTCGAAGTAGCGGTCGACGTGTTCCTGTTCCTGGGGTGTGGACACGGCGTGTTCGCGCAGGACCGGCAGTTTCCTGACCTGCGCGACGCTGGCGGCATCGAGGGCCAGCTTGATTTCGGCTTCCATTCATTCTCCTTAAATAGTGCTCACGGCTCCGGGCATGCTAATGCCTGTTTGTGTCAACAGTATGGCGCACGTATAAGGAGGAAGGAGTTTCTCTCGAAATGTCACATTCATGAAAGG
>JAKOOD010000207.1 GCA_022701635.1 Burkholderiaceae bacterium
TGCCTTCGCGCAGCACCAGGCCGGTCTGCGGCTTGCCCCAGTGGAGCACCTGCGGCGGCTCGTGCATCTCGCGGCCGATGCCGTGGCCGCAGTATTCGCGCACCACCGCATAGCCGTTGCGGCGCGCATGCCGTTCGATCGCGTGGCCGACGTCGCCCAGGCGCGCGCCCGGCCGCACCGCCTTGATCCCCTTCCACATCGCTTCGTAGGTCACCTGCACCAGGCGCTTGGCCATCGTCGACACCTCGCCGACCAGGTAGGTCTTGCTCGAGTCGGCGATGTAGCCTTTCTTTTCCAGCGTGATGTCGAAGTTCACGATGTCGCCGGCCTGCAGCAGTTCGGACGGCGACGGCACGCCGTGGCACACCACGTGGTTGCGCGACGCATTCAGCGCGTAGGCATAGCCGTACTGGCCCTTGCTGGCCGGTCGCGCGGCGAGGTTGTCGACGATGAAGCGCTCGGCCAGGTCGTTGACGGCCATGGTCGACATGCCGATCAGGTTCAGCTTGTCGAGCTCGCCGAACACGGCCGCCAGCAGCCGGCCGGATTCCGCCATCAGGGCGATTTCTTCGGGACGCTTGGTCATTGCTAGGCCGCCCGGATTCGTTGCGTCACGACCCCGGCCGCGCGCAGTTCGCGCGCGACGATCTCGTTGAAGCTCATCGTCGGATTCATTTCGGCCAGCATGCCGATTTTCAGCCAGAAGGCCGCCTGCGCGTTGATCGAGCGGACCGAGACCACGCTCGCCTTGCGCAACTGGTCATGCAGCTCGTCGTCGATGTTTACAATACCCATGATATGTTCCGTATGTGATCAATATACGAATCATATATTCATGGCGCGCGCAGAGCAAGTGCTGATTACAAGAAACGTTTTCAGTCGTGGAAATTGACGCTGGCGCTACCGTGGCGGCTGACCTCGCGCCGCTCCGGATTGCCGTAGACGGTCGCGTCGCCGCTGCCGGCCAGTTCCAGCTTGGCTTCGCGGCTGGCATATACCGCGCTGGTACCGGAACCGGTGTGCGCCAGGCGGACCTGTTCGGCGCGCAGGTGGCGCGCGTCCAGTTCGCCCGAACCCTGCAGCTCGGCGTCCAGTTCGCGGGTGGCGCCGACCAGGGTCAGGTTGCCCGAGCCGACGCTCTCGGCCTTCACGCGGTCGCTGCTGCCGCCGGTGAGTTCGAGGTCGCCGCTGCCGTGCAGGGCGACGACGTTCTCGCGGTAACGGCCGTTGAAGCGCAGGGTGCCGCTGCCGCCCAGGCCGAGGTCGAGGCGTTCGCCGGCGAAGCCGCTGGCGGTGGCGTCGCCGCTGCCGTTGACGTGCAGGGTGTCCAGCGCCGGCAGCGTCAGCGTGACTTCGATCGGCTGGCGGTGGCGCAGTAGGATACCGCGCGGGCCGATGTGCAGGGTGCGGCCTTCCACGCTGGTGCCGATGTTGGCCAGCAGGCGCTGTTCGCCGCGCACCTCGAGCGCCGGTTCCGGGCCCTGGCGCAGGGTCAGGTTGATCGGGCCGCTCAGCTCGACGGCGGTGATCTGGGCGTCCAGCGTGCGCTTGTCGGTGGCCAGCAGGCGGCTGCCGGGACTCGAGGCGCCGCTTGTTCCCTGGGCCCGCAGCACGGTGTAGGACACGCCGATCAGGCCGAAGGCGATCAGCAGCAGGACGAAGCCGGTTTTCAGCAATGCGCGCATGGTGGCCTCAGTGTCCTGCGAGAAGGGAACGGTTCATCTGGAAGTAGCGCTTCAAGCCGACCAGGGTAAAGCGCGTGACCACCAGCGAGACCAGGAACAGGGCGATCCCGCCGATCACCATGCCCAGGCCGACCGCGGTCTGGGTGGTGCGCGATTCCGCATCCATCTCGGTGCTGATGCGCAGCGAACCGTCGGTGACGGCTTCGGCGCCGCGCAGCACGCGCGAATGCGCGCGCCGGCTGCTGCCTTCCTCGGCCGGCGCGGCATCCTCGGCGCCGCGCGGACTGTCCTGGGTGACCTGGATGTCGCCGGCGCCGATGGTGATGCGGGTCTGGCGCTCGCCGCGGCTGTCCGGGTCGACCGTCATGTAGCGGGCCGGCCAGTCGAGCACCAGCTCGTTGGTGCCGGCCAAACCGCTGGCGGTGGTCATGATGCCGCCCACATAAAAGGCCAGCGCGCACACGTACAGGGCGAACAGCAGCGCCGAATAGACGATCGCCGGGACGATCATGAACAGGTTGAAGATGGCCAGGCCTGCCGCCGACACGATCATGCGGGGCAGGTTGGCCGGCGCCTTCTTTTGCGGTTTGTCTCCGTTGTCCTTGGCGCTGACCTTGGCATTGGCGTTGGCATCGGCGGTGAGCGCGTCGAAGTGGGTGCTGGCGCGCAGCGTCATCGCGATCTTTTTCGGGTCGTCGAGTTCGCTTGCGACGTCCTCTTCGCTGCGGCCCAGGTTGGCGGCATCGACGAAGCGCTGCTCGTAAAAGGCCAGGGTCCTGGCCTGGACCTCGGGCGTCAGGCCCAGCATGGCGCGCTTGAGCGCGTCGAGGTATTCCAGTTTTCCCATCGGAGTTCCGTATTGCAGTATTCGATGCTGCCAGACTACGCCGTACGGCCCGGCCGCGCCAGCGCCGTGCGACAGTCTGCAGGATACGCGGCCCAGGGCGCCGCCAGGGCCGATGGGCGCGAGCTCACGCCGCGATGCCGTGCAGCGTGCGCGCCGCCGCCAGGCCGCTGCGCACCGCCGATTCCAGTGTCGCCGGGTAGTCGCAGGCGGTGTAGTCGCCGGCCAGCGCCAGCCCCTTGACGCCGGTATCGTTGCCGGGCCGGGCAAGGGCGGGCCTGCAGCTGAAGGTGGCGCGCTTTTCGGTGATCACCTGGTGCCAGGCCGGCGCGGCCAGCGCCGGCAGGTTGAACGCCTCGGCCAGCTGGGCCGCGACCTGGGCCGCCAGTTCGGCGCGATCCAGGTTGGCGGCGTCGGATGCGCCGCTGATCACGACGGCAAGCAGGCCGTTCTGGCCGCGCATTTCCGTTCCACTATCCAATTGTCCGCGGTCGAACACGAACTGGCCCCAGTGGCCGCGTTCCGGCTCGTCCAGCAGCGCGCAGAA
>JAKOOD010000210.1 GCA_022701635.1 Burkholderiaceae bacterium
CCTTCCGGGCATCGGACGAGCGCTTTCAACGCTACGCTGAAAAGAATGCCGGTGGTCCGTTCTGCACGACCTATATCGATCCGAAGCTGGCATTACTCAGGAAGGAATTCGGCGTTTTTCTGAAGCCCGTATCCGAGTTACCGTGAGATCCGGGCACCGGCTCGCCGCAGCCCATGCACGGTCCGGCGCACGGCACTGGACCGGCGCCGCCGGCCGCGCCTATCGTGGCTGCTCCATCACTCCATCCATCGTGCCATGCGCTCCCTCCGCTCCCTCCTCCTCGCCACCGCCACCGCCGCCTGCTTCTGCACCCCGGTCCACGCCGCCGACAGCGGCCCGGCAGCCGACGTCGCCGGCATCCGCCAGGTCGTCCAGCAATTCCAGGCCGCGATCGTCGCCCACGACGGCAAGACCCTCGGCAGCCTGTTCCTGCAAGACCATGACAGCTGGCTGTCGGTGTTCGATGATGCGACCTGGGCGGACGTCAAGAAGCGCCGGCCGGAGGCGAAGAAGGTCATGCACTCGAGCTGGAAGGAGTTCGCCGACTTCGTCCAGAAAGACCCGAAAGCCATCGAGGAACGCTTTTATAACGTGCGCATCGATACCAATGGCGCCGTGGGCTCGGTGTACTTCGATTTCGATTTCATCGGGGACGGCAAGGTCACCAACCGCGGCAGCGAGACCTGGCAGATGGTGCGCGCCGAGGATGGCTGGAAGATCAGTTCGATGCTGTATTCGGTCGGACGCTGAGCGGTTAGAATTGTCCAGTTGCCAACACCCCGGACCCGCCCCGTGAAAGACCAAGCGCCGCCGCTCGTCCCCATCCTCGCCGCCCTGCCGGTATGCGCCTGCATGGCGATTTTGGGCCTGCCGGCGCTCGGCAACAGCAATGCGACGGCATTCCGCGCGCTGTTCTTCGCAGCCTGCATGCTGTGGATCCTGCCGCTGGCCCTGATGCAGCGCGCAATGTGGCGGCGTGAAGTGTCGTGGCGGATTACCGCGCCGGTGCTGCTGGTGGCCAGCTATGCGATGTCGATCCTGAACGCCGTGCTCGGCCAGCGCCTGGCGATCGGCCTCGGGCTGGCCAAGGACTACCACTGGAACGAGCTGGTGCGCGGGCTGGACGGCTGCTGGCTGGCCCTGATCGTGTTTTGCGCCATCCACGCGCTCGCCGTCTATTACCTGTCGCTGCAGCGCACCCAGCTGCGCCTGGCCCAGGCCCTGGCGCACGCGCGCGACGCCGAGCTGCGCGCCCTGCGCCTGCAGGTCAATCCGCACTTCCTGTTCAACAGCCTGAATGCGGTGTCGGCGCTGGTGACGGCCGGCGCCAACCGCGATGCCAACCGCATGCTGTCCAGCGTCTCCGACTTCCTGCGCGCAACGCTCTCCCACGACGGCCGCCACGAACATGCGCTGGCCGAGGAACTGGCGCTGACCGAAGCCTATCTCGACATCGAAAAGGCGCGCCTCGGCGAGCGCCTGCAACTGGCCATGAAGGCCGGTCCCGACCTGCTGGACGCCGCCGTGCCCTACCTGGTGCTGCAGCCGCTGGCCGAGAATGCGATCCGCCACGGCATTGCACCACTGCGTACGCCGGGCCGGCTCGACATCCGCGTCGAGCGCGCCGGCGCCGGCCTGCTGGTCGAGGTGGTCAACGACGGCGTGCCGCCGCAGGCCACGGCCGCGAGCAAGGGCGGCGGCATCGGCCTGGCCAACGTGGCCGAACGCCTGCGCCACCTGTACGGCGCCGACCAGCAGCTCGAGGCCGGCTGGCGCGCCGACGGCCGCTTCCAGGTGCGCCTGACGTTGCCGCTGCGCCCCGTGGCGCCCGCGGCCGGCGTGGCCGCACCTGCCGACAGGATGGCGGCATGAGCCGGCCGATCCGCGTCGCCATCCTCGACGATGAACCGCTGGCCCGACTGGCGCTCAGGACGCGGCTGGCGCAGCGCCCGGGCTTCGATCTGGTGGCCGAATACGGCGACGGCGACAGCGCGGCCAGCGGTCTCGCAGCCGTGCGCCCCGACCTCGTGTTCGTCGACATCGACATGCCCGGCAAGACCGGCCTCGACGTGCTCGCCGGGCTGCCGCGCACAGCACGGCCGATGGCGATCCTGCTCACGGCCTACGATGGTTTCGCGCTGCAGGCCTTCGAGCTGGCAGCCATCGACTACCTGCTCAAGCCGGTCGACGACGAGCGTTTCGAGGAAGCCCTGGAGCGTGCGCAGCGCGCCTTTCCCTACCGCTGCGCCGGCGTTGCCGCACAGGTGGCCACCCCTGCTCCGGAGTGGACGCGCACTTTCACGGTCCGCGTCGGCACCCGTCTCGTGCTGGTCGACAGCGCCGACGTCGAACGCATCGAAGCCGACGGCGACTACGCGACCCTGCATGCGCAAGGCAAGACCTACCTCGTGCGCGAGCGCCTGCAGGCCCTGGCGCTGCGGCTCGACCCATCGATGTTCCAGCGCGTGCACCGCTCCAGCATCGTGCGCCTGGACAGGGTGGTCGAGCTGCGCGCCCTGACCAACCGCGACGCCCTGCTGCGCCTGCGCGACGGCACCCTGCTGCGCGCCAGCCGCACCTACATGCCGGCCCTGGTCCAGGCGCTGGGACGCCGCCCACGGGCCGACGCCACCGTGACGGCCTGACGCCGCCGGCTGCGCCGACCGTTCATCCAGCCGAATCGACCGCTCGTCATATAGGACTCGCCCGGCGCACCGGCCCTGGCTAGAGTAGGCACATCGCCACTCCCCGGAGCCCCCGCCATGCTGGACCTGCAGAACGTCACCAAATCCTTCGGCAAGCAGCTGACCGCCGTGTCCGACCTGTCGCTGCAGCTGGCGCCCGGGGTGGTCGGCCTGATCGGCCACAACGGCGCCGGCAAGAGCACGCTGATGCAGATGATCGCCACCCTCACCCGGCCGACGGGCGGCCGCATCCTGTTCGACGGCGTCGACATCGCGGCCAGGCCGGAGGCGATCCGCCGCCGCCTCGGCTACCTGCCGCAGGACTTCGGCGTCTACCGCAACGTCAGCGCGCTCGAGTTCATGCAGTACTTCGCGGCGCTGAAGGGCGTACGCGACCCGGCGCGCATCCGCCGCCTGCTGGAGCTGGTCAACCTGCACGAGCAGGCCGGGCGCATGGCCAGCACCTTCTCGGGCGGCATGCTGCGCCGCCTCGGCATCGCCCAGGCGCTGCTGAACGACCCCGACGTGCTGGTGGTCGACGAACCGACCGCGGGCCTCGATCCGGAAGAGCGGCTGCGCTTCCGCAATCTGCTGGCCGAGCTGGGTTTCAATAAACTGGTGATCATCTCGACCCACATCGTGTCCGACGTCGAGACCATCGCCGGCCGCCTCGCCATCATGAAGCGCGGCCGCCTGGTGGCTTGCGACACGCCGGATGCGATCCTCGGCCGCGCGCGCGGCCAGGTGTGGTCGGCCAGCGTCGACGCCGCCGAATACGACGTGCTGCGCGCCACCACCCACGTGCTGCAGGCGCTGCGCCAGGGCGAGCGGATCGCGCTGCGCATCGCCCATCCGAGCCTGCCCTGTCCAGGTGCCCTGCCCTCGGAACCGAGCCTGGAAGAAGCGCTCATGGCGCAGCGCTATGCGGTGAATGACACCGTAC
>JAKOOD010000107.1 GCA_022701635.1 Burkholderiaceae bacterium
CGAAATTGGTAGACGCACCAGGTTTAGGTCCTGACGCCAGCAATGGTGTGGGGGTTCGAGTCCCCCTCCTCGCACCACGAATAATTATTTTTTTGGACGATTTTTACAATGGCAACTGCAGTCGAAAACCTGGGTAAACTCGAGCGTCGCTTGACGCTCTCTTTTCCGCTGAGCGACGTTCGTACGGAAGTTGAAAAGCGCCTCAAGCAGCAGGCCAAGACCGCACGCGCACCGGGCTTCCGTCCGGGCAAAGTGCCGCTCAAGATGGTCGCTGCCCAGTACGGCTACCAGATCGAGTCCGACGTCCTGAACGACCGCGTCGGCGCGGCCTTCAACCAGGCAGCGACCGAAGCCCAGCTGCGCGTCGCCGGCATGCCGAAAATCGAACCGAAGCAAGATGCACCGGAAGGCACGCTGGCCTTCGACGCGACTTTCGAAGTCTACCCGGAAGTCACCCTGCCTGACCTGGCCGGCATCGAGGTCGAAACCGTCAAGGCCGACGTCAGCGACGCCGAGATCGACAAGACCATCGACATCCTGCGCAAGCAGCGCGTGCACTTCCACACCAAGGGCGAAGCCGGCGAACACGGCGACGGCGGCGAAGCTGTCGCAGCCAACGGCGATCGCGTGACCGTGGACTTCACCGGCGTCATCGACGGCGTCGAGTTCCCGGGCGGCAAAGCTGACGACTACGCCTTCGTGCTGGGCGAAGGCCGCATGCTGCCGGAATTCGAAGCCGCGACCGTCGGCCTGAAAGTCGGCGAAAGCAAAACCTTCCCGCTGGCCTTCCCCGAGGACTACCACGGCCAGGACGTGGCCGGCAAGACTGCCGAGTTCACCATCACCCTGAAGAACCTGGAATGGGCGCACCTGCCGGCGATCGACGAAGAGTTCGCCAAGTCGCTGGGCATCGAAGACGGCAGCGTCGAAAAAATGCGCGATGACATCAAGGTCAACCTGGAGCGTGAAGTCAACGCCCGCATCAAGGCCCGCAACAAGGAAGCCGTGATGGACGCGCTGGTCAAGCACACCGAAATGGACGTGCCGCAAGTGATGGTTGCGCAGGATTCCGAGCGCCTGGCCGAGCAGACCCGCCAGGACATGGCTGGCCGCGGCATGGACGTCAAGAGCCTGCCGTTCCCGGCCGACCTGTTCGCGACCAAGGCCGAGCGCCGCGTGCGCCTGGGCCTGATCCTGTCGCAGCTGGTGGGCGACAACAACCTGCAAGCCACCCAGGACCAGGTGAAAGCCCAGATCGAAGACTTCGCGCAAAGCTACGAAGACCCGAAAGAAGTCCTGAAGTACTACTATAGCGATCGTCGCCGCCTGAGCGAAGTCGAAGCTCTTGTATTGGAAGAAAACGTCGTTAACTATGTGCTTGGCAAGGCGAAGGTGACTGCGAAAGACATCGCCTTTGACGAACTGATGGGAAGCAACGCTCAAGCGTAATGGCTTGACGCGAGGTCCTTGACGCTCGACTGCATGGAGCTGCCGCCGGTGCCGCGCTTAGCGCCGCGCCGGCGGTGGCGTCCCGTAACTTTATACAAGGATAGTGACAGGTATGAACCATAATCCGGCATTGGATACCCAAGCCCTCGGCCTCGTGCCGATGGTGATCGAGCAGAGCGGTCGTGGCGAGCGCGCCTACGACATCTACTCGCGCCTGCTGAAAGAGCGCGTGATTTTCCTGGTCGGTCCTGTCAACGACCAGATGGCCAACCTGATCGTGGCCCAGCTGCTGTTCCTGGAAAGCGAAAATCCGGACAAGGACATCTCGCTGTACATCAACTCGCCGGGTGGTTCGGTCTCCGCCGGCCTGGCGATCTTCGACACCATGAACTTCATCAAGCCGGACGTGTCGACCCTGTGCACCGGCATGGCCGCGTCGATGGGTGCCTTCCTGCTGGCCGCCGGCGCCAAGGGCAAGCGCTTCTCGCTGCCGAATTCGCGCGTCATGATCCACCAGCCGTCCGGCGGTTCGCAGGGCATGGCGTCGGACATCGAGATCCAGGCCAAGGAAATCCTGTACCTGCGCGAGCGCCTGGCGCGCATCATGGCCGACAATACCGGCCAGACGATCGAGCAGATCCACAAGGATACCGACCGCGACCGTTTCCTGTCCGCCGAGGAAGCCGTCGAGTACGGCCTGATCGACCGGGTGCTGACCAGCCGTGCCTAATCAAGGTAAATAGTAACGCCCGATTGTTGCTCAAAACGCCCGGTCGCGACAGCGGATCGGGCGTTTTATTTTTAAATCGAGTAGCATGGAGATGTGTGCACTTGTTGCGCCCTTGTATTAGCGTTATATTCATTGCAACTCAACAGAAACCTGCCCCATGTCTGACAAAAAATCCTCAAGCGGCGAAAAACTCCTGTACTGCTCGTTCTGCGGCAAGAGCCAGCACGAGGTCAAGAAGCTGATCGCGGGACCTTCGGTCTTCATCTGCGACGAATGCATCGACCTGTGCAACGACATCATCCGCGATGAGACCTCGAACGTCGAAACGGTGGCGGGCGCCAAGTCCGACCTGCCGACGCCGCACGAGATCAGCGAGCTGCTGGATCAGTACGTGATCGGCCAGCAGACGGCCAAGCGCATTCTGTCGGTCGCTGTATACAATCACTACAAGCGCCTCAAGCACCTCGGCAAGAAGGACGAGGTCGAGCTGGCCAAGAGCAACATCCTGCTGGTCGGTCCTACCGGCTCCGGCAAGACGCTGCTGGCCCAGACGCTGGCGCGCATGCTCAATGTCCCGTTCGTGATCGCCGATGCCACCACGCTGACGGAAGCCGGCTACGTCGGCGAGGACGTCGAGAACATCATCCAGAAACTGCTGCAGAGCTGCAACTACGAAGTCGAGAAGGCGCAGCGCGGCATCGTCTATATCGACGAGATCGACAAGATTTCGCGCAAGTCCGACAATCCGTCGATCACGCGCGACGTGTCCGGCGA
>JAKOOD010000218.1 GCA_022701635.1 Burkholderiaceae bacterium
CGTGATGCAGCCGATGCTGCTCGAGATCCTGGAAGTGCTGGAGCAGCACAAGGCGCCGTTCTGGAACGGCAAGCCGGCCGAACTGCGCGCGCAGGCGCTGAAGCGCATGCAGCGCTATGCCGAGCACTTGGAACGCTTCATCTCGCCGACCGGATCGTATCCGCCGATCGGCCGCTCGCTGACCTACCGCACCGCCGCCTTCCAGCCGCTGGCGCTGCTGGCCTGGCGCAAGCAGCTGCCGGCCAGCCTGCCGGAAGGGCAGGTGCGGGCGGCGCTGCAGGCGGTGCACCGGGCGGTGTGGAGCGAGCCGAGTAATTTCACTCGCGATGGCTATCTCACAATCGGGTTTGTCGGGCACCAGCCGACGCTGGGCGACTGGTATTCGAACAACGGCAGCATGTACATCGCCTCCGAGAGTTTCCTGGCGCTGGGGTTGCCGGCCACGGATTCCTACTGGACCAGCGCGGCGCAGGATTGGACGCAGAAGAAGGCGTTTGCCGGGCAGGTGTTCAAGAAGGATTATCCGGTCGATTATTGATGGGGGCACCCTCGACCCGGCAGGCCGGGCCCCGTCTTGTATAATGCTGGCTGCATCAGGGACTCGATCGCGTCCCTGGATTTTTATCCCTCTCTCCCCATACCCATGTAGCGACAAGCGAACCTCCCAACCGTTCAACACGGCTTCCAATGCGGAGGTTCCCAGGCATGGGCGCGCGCATCGCTTCGGCTTGCGTGCGCATTCAATATTCACCGCACGTACCGATTTCGGATTGTCATCGATGATAAGTAACGCCTTTCGAGAAGAATGGTTCTCGAACCCACAAAAAAACGTTCTCGCCGGCCTCACCACGGCGTTCGCGCTGGTCCCCGAATGCATCGCCTTCGCCCTGGTCGCCCAACTCAATCCGCTGATGGGCCTGTACGGCGCCTTCATCATCTGCGCGCTGACCGCCATCTTCGGCGGCCGGCCCGGCATGATTTCCGGGGCGGCCGGCTCGATGGCGGTGGTGATCGTCGCCCTGGTCGTCCAGCACGGCGTGCAGTACCTGCTGGCGACGGTGGTCCTCGGCGGCATCCTGATGGCGGCGTTCGGCCTGCTCCGGCTCGGCAAGCTGATCCGCATGGTGCCGCATCCAGTCATGCTCGGCTTCGTCAACGGCCTGGCGATCATCATCGCGATGGCCCAGCTGGAGCACTTCCGCGAGACGACGCCGCAGGGTCACCAGTGGCTGCAGGGCACGCCGCTGCTAATCATGTGCGGTCTGGTCGCGCTCACCATGGCCATCGTCTACCTGCTGCCGCGCGTCACCAGGGCGGTGCCGCCGGCGCTGGCCGCCATCCTTGGCGTCGGCCTGCTCGGGTATGGCCTGCAGTTGCCGACCCGGACCCTGGGCGACCTGGCGCAGATGGCCGGCGGCTTGCCGGCCCTGCACATCCCGACCGTGCCGCTGACGATGGAGACGCTGCGCATCATCCTGCCGTACGCCTCCCTGATGGCAATGGTCGGCCTGCTCGAGACGCTGCTGACCTTCAACCTGACCGACGACATCACCAACACCCGCGGCCAGCCCAACCGCGAATGCATCGCCCTCGGCGCCGCGAACATCGCTTCCGGCCTGTTCGGCGGCATGGGCGGCTGCGCCATGATCGGCCAGACCATGATCAACCTGAGCTCGGGCGGCCGTTCGCGCCTGTCCGGCCTGGTGGCCGGCGTGATGATCCTGCTGTTCGTGCTGTTCCTGTCGCCGCTGATCGCGCATATCCCGCTGGCGGCGCTGGTCGGCGTGATGTTCGTGGTGGCGCAGGAAACCTTTGCCTGGGGCTCGCTGCGCGTGCTCGGCAAGGTGCCGAGGCAGGATGCGATCGTCATCGTCGCCGTCACCGTCATCACCGTGTTCACCGACCTGGCAACCGCCGTCCTGTGCGGCATCGTGATCGCCGCGCTCAGCTTCGCCTGGCAGCATGCGCTGGAGATGCGTGCCGAGGTCGACGACAACGAAGCCGGCGTGCGCACCTACCGCCCGCACGGCACCCTGTTCTTCGCCTCGGCGGCGCACTTCCAGGAACTGTTCGCGCCGGCGAGCGACCCGGCGCGGGTCGTCCTCGACTGCCGCCACCTGCACATGGCGGACCATTCGGCCATTGCCGCCATGGAAAGCTTGTACGAGCGTTACGAGAAAGCGGGCAAGCACTTGCAGGTGATGCACCTGTCGCCACGCAGCCAGGCGCTGCTGCGGCGCGCCGGCGTCGACGTCGCCGCCTGAGGTCCCCATGGCCAGGGCCGGGGTTTATACTGACACCATGAACCCGACCCGCTGCACCTGGGCCAACATGGCCAATCCACGCTACCTCGCCTACCACGACGACGAGTGGGGCGTGCCCTGCCACGACGAGACCACGCTGTTCGAGATGCTGAACCTCGAAGGCGCGCAGGCCGGGCTGTCGTGGGAGACCATCCTCAACAAGCGCGACAACTACCGTGCCGCCTTCGACGGCTGGGATGCGGCAAAAATCGCCGGTTACGACGACGCCAAGGTGGCCGCGCTGCTGGCTAATCCCGGCATCGTGCGCAACCGCCTGAAGGTGGCGGCCGCGATCAACAATGCGCGCGCCTACCTGCGCCTGCGCGAGGAAGGCCTGAGCCTCGACCGTTACCTGTGGTCCTGGGTCGACCACGCGCCGGTCGTGAACGACTGGCCGGACGGCGATCGTCCGGCCAGGACCGAGCTGTCCGACCGCCTCTCGAAGGACCTGGCGAAACGCGGGTTCAAGTTCGTCGGCTCGACCATCGTGTATGCCTACATGCAGGGGATCGGGATGGTCGACGACCACGACCGCGCCTGCTTCTGCCGCCAGCGGCGTTGACGAGGTGAACATGGATTACCGCAGCGTATGGCATGGCCGCGAGCGCTGTACCGTCCTCGATGCGGCCCACGACGAAGAGCGCCTGAAGGTCTTGATCGACGTGTGGCGCACCGATCCGCAGCGCTCGCCGCACCTGCACGTGATCGCGCTGTGCGCGCACCTGATGCCCGGTATGCACCGCATGCCACAGGCCGAGCCGGGTTTGACGGTCGACCTGGTGAATGCCCCGATCGAGAGTGCGCTGGCCCAGCTTGCGGCGCGCGTCGACCTGTTCCGCCTGCGCGGCCTGGAAGACGCCGGCGAAGGTTTCGTGCGTTCGGTGGCACGGCTGGCGACGGGCGATGCGCGCCTGGTCGCACAAGGACTCACCGCGGCGCAGATCGCCGCGCTGGAAGGGCAGGGCTTCGTGTTCGACGCCGTCGATGCCACGACCGGCCCCGATGCGCGCTGCGCGCGCTTCGCCAGCCGCAAGCCGCGTCCGCCCGCACCGCCGGTGCCGGAGCGGCGCGCCATCGTGCTCGGGGCCGGCATTGCGGGTAGCGCCGCCTGCGAGCGCCTGTGCGCGCGCGGCTGGCAGGTGACGCTGGTCGAGCGCCATGCGCGGCCGGCGATGGAAGCGTCCGGCAACCGCGCCGGCATCTTCATGCCGCTGCTGTCACGCGACGACAATATCCCGACGCGCCTGACCCGCGCCGC
>JAKOOD010000239.1 GCA_022701635.1 Burkholderiaceae bacterium
ACGGTCGCGCCCGACCAGCTGCTGGCATGGCATGCGCAGCTGGCCGCGCGCGGCGGCTGGCTGGTGGTCGACGAAGCTTTCGGTGACACCGCGCCTGCGCTGAGCGTTGCCGCGCATGCGGACCGGCCGGGCTTGATCGTACTGCGCTCGGTCGGCAAGTTCTTCGGCCTGGCCGGCCTGCGGCTCGGTTTCGTCGCCGCGACGCCCGCCCTGCTGGCGCAACTGGAAGATTTGCTGGGACCGTGGGCCGTCAGCGGGCCGGCGCAGGAGATCGCCCTGGCGGCCCTGCGCGACCGCGGCTGGCAACAGGCCACGCAAGGGCGGCTGGCGCGCGACGGCAAGCGCATGCGTACGCTGCTGCCCGGCGCATCCGGCACGCCGCTGTTTCACTGGTGGGCGCAAGCACAGCCCGAAGCGTTTCATGAACACATGGCGCGGCGCGCGATCTGGGTCCGCCTGTTCCGCGATGGCGCGCGCGGGATCCGGATCGGCCTGCCTGCCACGGAAGGGCACTGGCAGCGCCTCGAACATGCATTGAGAGATTGGAATTATCGATGAAAACCTGGATAGTCATGACCGCGCTGGCGGCCGGCGTTTCCGCCCACGCAGCCGTCACCGTCAAGGACGACGACGGCAATACGGTCACCGTGCAGAAGCCGGCGCAGCGCGTGATCTCGCTGGCGCCGCACGTGACCGAGCTGCTGTTCGCGGCCGGCGGCGGCAGCCACGTGGTCGGCGTGGTCGCCTACAGCGATTTTCCGGAAGCGGCCAAGCAGGTGCCGCAGGTCGGGTCCAACCGCGAACTCGACCTCGAACGCATCATCGCGCTGAAGCCGGACCTGTTCGTGGTCTGGCGCCACGGCAGTTCCGAGCGCCAGATCGAGATGGTGCGCAAGCTCGGCGTGCCGGTCTATCACAGCGAGCCGCACAAGCTCGAGGACATCCCGGCCAGCCTGCTCAAGCTCGGGCAATTGATGGGTACCGAGGCGGTGGCGCGTCCGGCGGCCGCGGACCTCGGCCGGCAGCTGGCCAGTCTGCGCGCGCAATATGCGAACCGCGCGCCGGTGCGCAGTTTCTACCAGGTGTGGGACAAGCCCTTGTACACGCTGAACGGCGCGCATATCGTCAGCGACGCGCTGCGCCTGTGCGGCGGCGAGAACGTCTTCGCCAGGCTGCCGGTCACGGCGCCGGTGGTCAGCGTCGAGGGTGTCCTGCAGGAGAATCCGGAAGCGATCTTCGCCACGGCGGAAAAGAACTATGGCGGGGTCAGCATGTGGAAGCCCTACGGCAGCCTCACGGCGGTGCGCAACGACAACCTGTTCACGATCGACGGCAACCTGCTCAATCGCTCCGGTCCGCGCATGATCGCCGGTGCGGCGATGCTGTGCGAGAAGCTGGAACTGGCGCGCACGCATCGGCCTAAATAAGCCCACGCGATGAGCACTTTCCCCTATTCGACCCTGATGGTACAGGGCACGACCTCGGACGCCGGCAAGAGTACCTTGGTGGCTGCGCTGTGCCGCCTGCTGCGCCGCCGAGGCGTGCGCGTGGCACCGTTCAAACCGCAGAACATGGCGCTCAACAGTGCGGTGACGAGCGACGGCGGCGAGATCGGACGCGCCCAGGCGCTGCAGGCGATCGCCGCCGGCATCGCGCCGCACACCGACCTCAATCCGGTCCTGCTCAAGCCGTCCAGCGACACCGGCGCCCAGGTCATCATCCACGGCCGCGTACGCGCCGACATGAATGCGCGCGACTATCACCAATATAAAAGCGTGGCGATGGGGGCCGTGCTCGAGTCGCACGCGCGCCTGCTGGCGCAGTACGATACGGTGATCGTCGAGGGTGCCGGCAGTCCGGCCGAGATCAACCTGCGCGACCGCGACATCGCCAACATGGGCTTCGCGGAACGCGTGGATTGCCCGGTCGTGCTGGTGGCCGACATCGACCGCGGCGGCGTGTTCGCCCACATCGTCGGTACGCTGGCCTGCCTGTCGCAGAGCGAACGCGATCGCATCATCGGCTTTGTCATCAACCGCTTCCGCGGCGACGTCAAATTGCTGGAACCCGGACTCGATTGGCTGGAACGCCAGACGGGCAAGCCGGTGCTGGCAGTGCTGCCCTACCTGCACGGCCTGTACCTGGATGCCGAGGATGCAGTGCAGGCGGTGACGCCGCGCGCCGGCGGTTTCCGTGTGGTCGTGCCGAGTTACCCGCGCATGAGCAATCACACCGACTTCGATCCGCTGCGCGCGCATCCCGACGTCGACCTGCGCTTCGTGCGCGCGGGCGAGACGCTGCCGGGGGCCGACCTGATCATCCTCCCCGGCAGCAAGAACACGCGCGGCGACTTGGCCTGGCTGATGGGGCAAGGCTGGCAAGAACAGATCCGCCGCCATCTGCGTTACGGCGGCAAGGTGATCGGCGTGTGCGGCGGCTTCCAGATGCTGGGGCGGCATGTCGACGATCCGCACGGCGTCGAGGCGGCTGCCGGACGCTCGGCGGGGCTCGGTGTGCTGGACTTGCAGACGACGCTGACACGCGACAAGCGGCTGGCACAGGTCAGCGGCAACTGTGTGTTCGCTGCTGCTGCGAT
>JAKOOD010000285.1 GCA_022701635.1 Burkholderiaceae bacterium
AACGAACCTTATCACCGGGCGCGGATCATGATCGGAACGAAAGGGGCCTTGGTTGAAGGAGCTCGGAAGGTCGCGGTGTGCGAAGTGCTTGCAATACATGGGTTGAAATCGAGCCCTTGACAGCACCCAACCCAGCGCCTAGCCTTGAATGGCTCGGCCATTCCGGGCGTTACGCAACGAGGAGGCTCCATGCTGCAAACCTTGCGTCCCGATCCCACCTTCCACCCATCGCCGCGGCTGGCGATGGAAGCGCCGCCCGAACAGCTTGCCTACACGGTGCTGCTGTCGCCGGACCGCTCGCGGCCCGATGCGCTGGCCGTGGTCGACGTCGATCCGCAGTCGCCGACCTACGGCGCGGTCATCCACAAGCTGGTCATGCCGCATACCGGCGACGAATTCCACCACTTCGGCTGGAATGCCTGCAGTTCCGCGCTGTCGCCGATGTCGGGCCATGCGCATCTTCAACGCCGCTATCTCGTCATTCCCGGCATCCGCTCGTCGCGCATCTATATCGTGGACACCCGGCCCGATCCGCGCGCCCCGACCCTGGTCAAGACCATCGAGCCGGAAGAGATCATGCGCAAGACCGGCTACTCGCGTCCGCACACCGTGCATTGCGGGCCGGAAGGCATCTATATCAGCACCCTGGGCGGCGCCGGCCCGGACGGTACCCAGGGACCGCCGGGCGTGTTCATCATGGATTGCGAAAGCTTCGAGATCCTCGGGCGCTGGGAAATCGAGCGCGGCGCGCAAAAGCTGCATTACGATTTCTGGTGGAACCTGCCGCGCAACTACATGGTGTCGAGCGAATGGGCCTTGCCGCCGCAATTCGAAAACGGCATCGTCGCCGAAGACTTGCTGGCCAATCAATACGGCCACGCGGTGCATTTCTGGAGCCTGCGCGAGCGCAAGCACATCCAGACCATCGACCTCGGCGCCAACCACCAGATGGCGCTCGAGATCCGCCCGGCCCACGATCCGGCGCGCGAATACGGTTTCCTGGGCGTGGTGGTCGACACCAATAACCTGGAAGGATCGATCTGGACCTGGTATCGCGACAACGGCAAGTTCCAGATCCGCAAAACCGCGACGATCCCGCCCGAACCGGCCGACCCCGACCGGCTGCCCGACCTGTTGAAAGGCTTCGGCGCGGTGCCGCCGCTGGTCACCGATATCGACCTGTCGCTCGACGACCGCTTTCTCTATGTGGCGTGCTGGGGCACCGGCGAGCTGCGCCAGTATGACGTCAGCGATCCGATGCAGCCGGTACTGGCGGGCAGCGTGCGCATCGGCGGCATCGCCCAGCGCGCCGCGCACCCGAACGGCCGGGCAGTCGGCGGCGGTCCGCAAATGACCGAAATCAGCCGCGACGGCAAACGGGTGTATTTCACCAATTCGCTGTACAGCAGCTGGGACCAGCAGTTTTATCCGGCCGGCGTACCGGGCGTGCAGATGATGTGCCATGTCGGCCCACATGGCGGCCTCGAACTGGATCCGTCCTTCTACGTCGACTTCGGGCCGGATTACGCGGCGCACCAGATCCGCCTGCAGGGCGGCGACTGCTCGACCGATTCGTTCTGCTATCCGTCGGCTTGAACCAGATCGGCTTGAACCAGCTCGGCTTGCACACCGGCGCGCTCTGGCTCACGGTGCTTGCGCTCGGCCTGTATCACGGCCTGAACCCGGCGATGGGCTGGCCGCTGGCGGTTGCCAACGGCATGACGACGCGGCGGGCGGCGTCGGTGTTTGCCACCATGCTGCCGCTCGGCGGCGGCCATTTCATGGCGATCGCGGTGGCGCTGGCGCCGTTCGCCTGGCTTGGCTGGTATCTGGAATGGAGCCGCGCCATCCGCATCGGCGCCGGCCTGGCCGTGCTGCTGTTCGGCGTCTATAAACTGCTGGGGCGGTGCCATCCGCGCATGCTGGCGCGCATCGCGCCGACCCGGCTCGCATGGTGGTCCTTCCTGATGGCGACTGCGCATGGCGCAGGCTTGATGCTGGTGCCCTTCATGCTGGGCCTGTGCGCGGCGCCCGCGCCGGGCCACCACGCCCTGATGCCGTCGATGGCGCAGGCGAACATGGGCACGGCGCTGCTGATCGCGACCGTGCACACGCTGACGACCCTGCTTGCCGGCATCGGCATGGCCTGGATCGTCTACCGCTATCTCGGCCTGCGCGTGCTGCGGCGTGTCTGGCTCAATCTCGATGCGGTGTGGGGCGCGAGCCTGGTACTGGCCGGCGCGGCCGGGATCGCGTTGGCGGTGTCGTAAAGCCGCCGGGTCGACGCCTGGCGGTCTTGTCGCTGCGGGGCAGGGCGCGGGCACCCATGATAGCCCTCGTCCGGCCGCGCCTTGAAGCGTCCGGTTCACAGCGTTCCCGGCGCCCGGGGTACCCGCTCGCCGGCCAAGGCATGCACGGTGCCGGCGCTCAGGCCGGCGTGCCGCCGGCCGTGCGGTAATGCGCCGCGAAGGTGTCGAACGCGATGGCGGGTTGCGGCGGATAGCGTCCCGCATGCCCTTTGCCGCGCGGCAGGGCCGCCCAGCGGCGCGAGGCCTTGTCGAGGGCGGCCTCGAGGTCGCCGCGCAGGATGTCGGCGTCGGCGCCAATGGTGCGCAGGATCTCGACCGCGGCCAGGTCCTGGGTCTCGGGCGAAAAATCGCGCAAGCCCATCCGGGCGCCCATCTCGCGCCAGGTCGGCCGGGTGATCTGGTACATGCCGGCGGCCGTGACCTTGCCGCCGCGTCCGGCACCCGGATGGGTGGAATAATCGCTGAAGCGCCACGGGTCGTTGCGGCGGCCGTGCAGGGCGCCGTAGCGGAAGTCGTAGCCGCCGCCTTCGGCTAGGGCGATCGCCTTGAGGAAGGCCTGCATGTTCGGATGGCGCAGCAGGGCGCGGTTTTCGCGCAGCCTGCGCGCCTCGGGCGTGAAAGATGATGTGCTGGTGGCCATGGCCATGCTCCCGTCGGACCGGTAGCGGGACAAGAACCGGTAGCCTCATGCAGATTATTCACCTGTCATAATCGGTATGCTTGTTCCGCCACAAGCGCACCACGGTCCAGCCGAGCTTGCTTTGGCGACATGATTGTTTATCGAAAAATCGTCAAATCCGTAGAAATTTTGACGATTTTTTAGCGCTGATGAAGCAATTCCGGCAAATATTTGCATGTGCACGGCGTTTCCGGCGTATCGTGCCGTAGCACTCAGGCAAGGAATGGTATAGTTGGTTGTTTAACAGAATGCCCCGCGTGCACCCGCGCGCCGCAAGGGGCCCTACTTATTACCAAGACAAGGAACGACAGATGAGCACTCAGGACTACGCGGCCCGTATCAGCCAGATCATCCAGGACCACCAGTCCGAGATCGGCGCGGAATGGGTGGCGCAGCTCGAAGTATTGACGGTGCGCTCAAACGTTGTCTCCAAAGAGCAACTGCGCAACCATTGCCAGCAATTCCTGGCCGCTTTTGCCAATGCCGTCCGCTCGGGCGAGCTGCAGAACATCGACCACCGCTCGTGGGACGACGTGCGCGACCTGCTGGCCGAGATTTCCTCGACGCGCGCGCGCAACGGGTCGACCCCGAGCGAGACCGCGACCTTCGTGTTCTCGCTGAAGCAGGCGCTGTTTGCACACCTGCGTACCGGCTTCGCCGGCGATGCCGAAGGCCTGGCCGATACCTCCTGGACCGTCAATACCCTGCTCGACAAGCTGGGCCTGTTCACCATCGAAACCTTCCAGCGCACCCGTGACCAGATCATCGTGCGCCAGCAGCAGGAACTGCTCGAGCTGTCGACCCCGGTGGTCAAGCTGTGGAACGGCATCCTGGCGCTGCCGCTGATCGGCACCCTGGATTCGGCGCGCACCCAGGTCGTCATGGAAAACATCCTGCAGAAGATCGTGGACACCGGCGCCGCCATCGCCATCATCGACATCACCGGCGTGCCGACCGTCGACACCCTGGTGGCGCAGCACCTGATGAAGACCATCGCCGCCGCCCGCCTGATGGGCGCCGACTGCATCATCAGCGGCATCCGCCCGCAGATCGCCCAGACCATCGTCCACCTCGGCGTGAACCTGGAAGACGTGACCACCAAGGCCAGCCTGGCCGACGCCTTCGTGGTGGCGCTGGAGCGCACCGGTACCTCGATCGTCAAGCACGGCGCAAAGGCGTAAGGCATGGACCGCATTCCGATTCTGCGCATGGGCGACCTGCTGCTGGTGACGATCCAGGTCGACATGCACGACCGCCTGGCGATGACGCTGCAGGACGACCTGACCCAGCGTATCGTCAGCGATAGTGCCAAGGGCGTGCTGATCGATATCTCGGCACTGGACCTGGTCGACTCGTTCATCGGCCGCATGATCAGCAACACCGCCGCCATGGCGCGCGTGCTCGATGCCCAGACCGTGGTGGTCGGCATGCAGCCGGCGGTCGCGATCACGCTGGTCGAACTGGGCCTGACCCTGCATGGCGTGAAGACCGCCCTGAACGTCGAAAAGGGCATGGCCCTGTTAGGAAAGAACTACTTTTGATGAGCGCAGCTCATAACACCGCAGTCTCGTTCGAGACCGGCCTGCTCGACAAGCACCGGCCGTGGCGTACCGCGCGCCTCAGCCTGCCGCTGCGGACCGACGAGGATGTCGTCTACCTGCGCAAGCACGTGCGCGAGCACGCGGTCGCGATCGCGCTGTCGCTGGTCGACCAGACCAAGCTGGTCACCGCCGCCAGCGAGCTGGCGCGCAACACCATCAAGTACGGCGGTGGCGGCGAAGTCCACCTCGACGATTTGCTGGATGGGCTCAAGAAGGGCATCGGGCTGCTCTTCGTCGACAGCGGCCCCGGCATCCCCGATCTCGACCTGGCGCTGCGCGACGGCTACACCACCGGCGGCGGCCTGGGCCTGGGCCTGAGCGGCTCCAAGCGCCTGTGCGACGAATTCGAGATCGACACCCGTCCGGGAGAGGGCACGGCAGTGTCCGTCGTCAAATGGAAACGCTGATCAGTTCCCTGCAGCCGCAGATCGTCTTCCCGATCCTCCACGCCAGCGACGTCGCCGCGGCGCGCCGCGCCGGCCAGAAGCTGGCGGATGCGCTCGGCTTCGCGGAAGTACAGGCCGGGCGCCTGGCGATCGTGATCACCGAAGCCGGCACCAACATCCTCAAGCACGCGGGCGAGGGCACGCTGTACATCATGCGCGCGCAGTCCGGTGTGGATGCGCCCGGCATCGACGTGCTCGCGGTCGACAGCGGGCCGGGCATCCGCGACATCGAGACCAGCCTGCGCGACGGCGTTTCCACCGCCGGCACCGCCGGTACCGGCCTCGGCGCGCTGCACCGCCAGGCCGATGAGTTCGACGTCTGGACCGCGCGCGACCAGGGCGCCGTGTTCTTCATGCGCCTCTGGAGCAGTCCGGCGCCGCCGGAACCGTGCGGCATCGAGGTCGGCGCGTTGTACGTGCCGCTGGCCGGCGAGGACGAAAGCGGCGACGGCTGGGCGGTGTCCTGC
>JAKOOD010000311.1 GCA_022701635.1 Burkholderiaceae bacterium
GACGAAACTCGGGCAGAACCCGGTCACGCACGAGAAATCCTTGTTGCAGGACGACTGGTTGATCTGGCGCTTGCGGCCCAGTTCCGTCTCCAGCGGCTCCACCGACAGGCAGTTCGACTGCTTCGAGCAATCGCCGCAGCCTTCGCACACGGCTTCGTTGATCACCGCGCGCTTGGCCGGGTCGGGATATTCGCCTTTCTTGCGGCGGCGGCGCTTCTCGGAGGCGCAGGTCTGGTCGTAGATCATGGCCGACACGCCCGGCATCTCGCGCAATTCCTTCTGCACGTCCATCAGCTCGAGGCGGTGGCGCACGGTGACGCCTTCCGCCCACGGATAATCTGCCGGGTATTTTTCCGGCTCGTCGGTGACGACGATGATCGGTTTCACCCCTTCGGCGGTAAGCTGGCGGCTGATCCTGGCGGGGTCGAGTGGACCGTCGTGGGTCTGGCCGCCGGTCATCGCCACCGCGTCGTTGTACAGAATCTTGTAGGTGATGTTGACCTTGGCCGCGACCGAGGCGCGGATCGCCAGCACGCCCGAGTGGAAGTAGGTGCCGTCGCCCAGGTTGGCGAACACGTGTTTTTCGTCGGTGAACGGCGCCTGGCCGATCCAGGTCGTGCCCTCGGCGCCCATGTGCGTAAACGTCGCCGTTTCACGGTCCATCCACAGCACCATGTAGTGGCAGCCGATGCCGGCCAGGGCGCGCGAGCCTTCCGGCACCTTGGTCGAGCTGTTGTGTGGGCAGCCCGAGCAGAAGTATGGAATGCGGTCGGTGTCCGGGTTGGCCTTGGCCGGAATGCTCTTGAGCACCAGCTCCTTCGCTTCGAGGAAGGCGATGCGCTCGCGCACGCGTTCGGCGACCGGGTGGCCGGCGCAGTAGTGCGAGATGCGCGAGGCGATCGCGCGCGCGATCTGGGCCGGGTTCAGTTCGTAGGTGCCGGGCAGCAGCCAGTCGCCCTGGCCGGAACGGGTCTTGACGCTCCATTCGCCGCTGTCGTCGAATTTGCCCACCACGCGCGGACGCTGGCCGTCGGGCAGGTTGTACAGCTCTTCCTTCAGTGCGTATTCCAGCACTTGGCGCTTTTCCTCGACCACCAGGATCTCGTCCAGGCCCTGGGCGAATTCGTGCACGCCGATCGAATCCAGCGGCCAGGTCATGCCGACCTTATACACGCGCAGGCCGATCTCGCGCGCCGCCTGCTCGTCGATGCCGAGGTCGGCCAGCGCCTGGCGCGTGTCGAGATAGGATTTGCCGGCGGTGATGATGCCGATCTTCGGCTTCGGGCTGTCCCAGACCAGCTGGTTCAGCTTGTTGGCACGCGCATAGGCCAGGGCCGCGTACCATTTATAGTTGTTCATCCGCACTTCCTGGTCGAGCACGGCATCCGGCCAGCGGATGTTGAGGCCGCCCGGCGGCATTTCGAACTCTAGCGGGATGACCGGCTGCACCCGCTCCGGATCGAGGTCGACCACGGCGCCGGATTCGATGATGTCGGTGACGCATTTCATCGACACCCATAGACCACTGAAGCGGCTCATGGCCCAGGCGTGCAGGCCGTAGTCGATGTATTCCTGCACCGACGACGGGTACAGCACCGGCATGCCGACGTGGTGCAGGATATGGTCGGACTGGTGCGCGGTCGACGACGACTTCGCGGCATGGTCGTCGCCGGCCAGCACGATCACGCCACCGTGGGCGGCGCTGCCGGCGGCGTTGCCGTGTTTAAAAACGTCGCCGCAGCGGTCGACGCCCGGGCCCTTGCCGTACCACATGGCGAACACGCCGTCGTACTTGGCATCCTTGAACAGGTTGGTTTGCTGGGTGCCCCAGACCGCGGTCGCGGCCAGGTCTTCGTTCATGCCCGGATGGAAGTGGACGTGGTGGGCGTCCAGGTGTTTTTTCGCCTTCCATGCGGTCTGGTCGACCTGGGTGACCGGCGACCCGCGGTAGCCGGTGATGTAGCCGGCGGTGTTCAGCCCGGCCCGCACGTCGCGCTCGCGCTGCAGCATCGGCAGGCGGATCAGCGCCTGGGTACCGGTCATGAAGGCGCGGCCGCGCTCGAGCGTCCATTTGTCGTCGAGGGTGATATCTTGCTGAGGCTGCGCCGGTTCCAGCTGGGAGCGGTCCAGGGGTGCATTCATGCTTGTGTCTCCGTTGTCATCGGTTTTGCGCGGTGTCCGCGTCATTGTTCCGGCCAGTATAGGCCGCTATCGCAAGCATTAAATTTCAATCAATTCCCCCCGCCAGATGATTTGCGCAATAAAATTGCGGTACACCTGACCGACGAGGGGGATTCATGTCAAAAATCGAGCTGGATAAAACCGACCGCAAGATCCTGGCCATCCTGCAATCGGATGGCCGGCTGTCCAACCAGGACGTGGCGGAGCGCGTCAGCCTGTCGCCGTCGCCCTGCCTGCGCCGCATCAAGCGGCTGGAAGAGGCCGGCGTGATCCGCCAGTACGTGGCACTGCTCGATCCCGACAAGCTGGGCCTGGGTTTGCTGGCCTATGTGAACGTGCGCCTGGAAAAGCACGCCGAAGGCGCGCCGAATGCGCGGGTGCCGGCCACCTCGCCGCGTTTCGAGTTCGCCCAGGCGGTGTCGTCCTGGCCGGAAGTGATCGCCTGCTATGCGATGACGGGAGAAATGGATTTCCTGCTGCGCGTGCACGTGGAAGACATGGAGCACTTTTCGCGCTTCATGATGGGCACGCTGCTACGGCACCCGGCGGTGCTCGACGTGAAGTCGAGCTTTGCGCTGCAGCGGATCAAGGAGACCACGGCGCTGCCGCTGGTGTGAATAAAAACGATCAAATGAGCACGTGGCCGCACTCATTTGATCCAGCCTTTCTTACGACTTTTTCAGGCGCAGCAGCACCACGCCATGCGCCGGCACCGTCACCGCCAGGGGCTTGCCGGTATCGCCGGTCTTGCCGGTCCAGGCATCGGTCCAGCGGTACGTCGTTTTCCTGAAGTCGGCTTCGCGCTTGCTCAGGTCGTCGCCGATCGTGTGCTGCCGCCAGTCGTAGCGATACGCCAGCGGCGCCTCGCCGCGGTTCAGGATCATGAACGCCCACTCGTCGTTCGCCATCGGCTTGGCCCATAGCTCGACCTGGCCCTGGTTGTAGAAGCGCAGCGCCTGTACGCCGAGCGGGTCTTGGTTGATGGCGATCACCTCGCGCCGGCCGATGATCGCGCGTACCGACGCCGGCATCGAGCGCAGATCGTTGCCGAGGATGAGCGGCGAATCCATCATCGCCCAGATCGAGAAGTGGGCCCGGTCCTCGTCTTCCGTCATGCCCATGCCGACTTCCAGCATGTCCATGTCGTTCCAGTGGCCCGGCCCCGCGTACTTGCGCAGACCGGCCTGTTTATCCAGGATGCGCAGGATGCCCAGCGCCGACCACGACCCGTGGCTCATCTCGCAATCCCAGCACGGGTAGATGTCGCCGGTGGTGCGCCAGGAATGGCCGATGGGCGCCGCCCATTCCCACGGCTTGTTCTCGCCCCACTCGCACATGCTCAGCAACATCGGCCGGTTGCTGGCCCGGATCGCATCGCTGATGGTCTGGTAAGCGCCCTGGGCACTCAGACCCTTGCTGTCGCACCAGTCGTACTTGATGTAGTCGACACCCCAGGCCGCATAGGTGCGCGCGTCCTGGTATTCGTGGCCACGGCTGCCCGGACGCCCGCCGCAGGTGGTGTTGCCGACGTCCGAGTAGATGCCCAGCTTGAGGCCGCGCGCGTGCACGTAATCGGCCAGCGCCTTCATCCCGGACGGGAAGCGTTGCGGATCCGGGTGCATCTCGCCATTGCCATCGCGCGCGCCGTGCCAGCAATCGTCGATGTTGACGTACTGGTAGCCGGCATCCTTCAGGCCCAGTTTCACCATGGCGTCGGCGGTCTCGCGGATCAGCTTTTCGTCGATGTTGCAGGCGAATTTGTTCCAGCTGTTCCAGCCCATCTGCGGGGTCATGGCCAGGCCCTCGGCTTTCTGGGCCCAGGCCGGCGCCACGCTCACGGCGGTCATCAGGAGAGTGGCGAAGGCGCGCCTCATCGCTCCCCTCCTTCCAGGCCATGCAGGCGCTGCGCCGCAGCGCCGATCACCTTCAGCGTGGCGGCGTCGCTGTCGAACACCGAGTACAGGCCCTGTTCTTCCTGCGGCGGATCGCCGACGAAATCGTTGCCCGGCTTCCACCAGTAGTCGGCGTTGGCGGCGCGCCCTGCCCCGCCCCAGGCCCAGAAGTTCCAGCCGGCGATCGGGTCGCCCTTTGCCGCGCGTTGCTGGATCAGTCCGAACACCTCGCCGTAGAAGCGGTCGCGCACGGCGGTGCCGGACTGGATGGCGAAGGACGCGCCATCGCGGTTCAGGCCGAACTCCTCCAGCACGATCGGCTTGCCCAGCCGCTTCGCATCATCGATATGGACGTTCAGGTAGTGCAGGCTCTTGTCCATCATGCCGGCCCAGGTCTGGTCGGCCCGTTTCGGATCGAACCAGCCCCAGTTGGCCGGCCACAGGTGGTAAGTCAGGTAGGCGATGTCGGGCGTGCGGTGCGCGTCCAGGTACAGCTGCTCGTCCTGGCTTGAGCCGGCCAGGCCTTCGCTGCCGCTGCTGACCATGTGCTTGGCATCGAGCGAGCGGATGTAGTGGGCGGTATCGGCGATCCATTTGATATAAACCGTTTTCTCCGATTTGGTCGCCTTGCTGTTGCCGGGCCGCGGTTCGTTGGCCAGCTGCCACGACAGGATCGCCGGGTCGTCGCGGTAGGGCTTGCCGGTCACCGTGTTGACGCGCCCGACGATGCGTGCGATGACTTGCCGGTATGCGGCCTGCGCCTTGTCGTTGGCGTAGAAGCGCGCATTCTCGGCCATGAAGCGCTCGTAATCCTTGCTCGCGTTCGGATCGTGCGCCGGGCTGCCCGTGAACCAGTTCAGGTACTGGGTCATGCCGCCCGACCACTGCCAGAAGTTGTTCAGGTAGAGCACCGCCGTCATGTCGCGCTTGCCCAGTTCCGCCATCAGGAAGTCCAGCCCTTGCAACAGCTGTTCATCGTACTGGCCGGGCGCATTGGTGGTGGCCGGGCTGACGGCGCTCTTCATCGCCGTCTTTTCGGACACCGCCAGCACGCGCACGTTGTTGATGCCGAGCGCTTTCAGTTGGTCGAGTTCCTTGACCAGGCGCGCGCGCTGGCCGACGCCGCTGGGCGCCCCCAAGTAGCCGCCGTACCACAGGTTGGTGCCGGCGATGTAGTAGGGCTGGCCCTTGCGCACGAAATGGCTGTCCTTGACGGCGACGAAGCCGTCGTCGCCCGGCGCCGCCTGCGCGGCGGCGCCGGCCCCAAGGCCTGCAAGCCCGGCCAGCGCGGCGGCGAACACTATCCTGCCGAGTGTGCGTTGCATGTCGCCTCCCGTTCAGCGCGCACGGCCGCGCACGTCCAGCGTGCTGGCCGGCAGGTCCACGGTCACGCTGCTGGCGCCGGTGCCGGCGGCGTCCTGGGCCAGCATCAGCTTGTACTTGCCCTTGCCAATGCGCCAGGTGCGCGAGGTCTCGTCGAAGGTGCCGAGCACGCGCGGCTCCACCGCCACCTCGACGTCCTTCGATTCGCCCGGCTGCAGCGCCACCTTGTCCCAGCCGGCCAGGCGCTTCGGCGCCTCCCACTTGGCGCCGGCAGCCGGCGACACGTACACCTGCGGCACGTCCTTGCCGGCGACGCTGCCGGTGTTGGTGACCTTGAAGCGCACGTGCAGGCGGCCGTTCTTCACCTGGCTGCTCAGGCCGGAGTACGAGAAGGTGGTGTACGACAGGCCGTGCCCGAACGGGAACAGCGGCTTGTGGCCCTTCAGGTCGAACCATTTGTAGCCGAGCGCCGCGCCTTCCGTGTAAGTCACGGCGAACTGCATCTCCGGCTGGTTCGGATCGCCGTCCACCGTCGCACGCGGCAGCTGCTGCGCGGAGGCCGGGAAGGTCGCCGGCAGGTGGCCGGACGGATTCACCGCGCCGAACAGCACGTTGGCGATCGCTTCGCCGCCGCTGGTGCCCGGATACCAGGTTTCCAGCACGGCCGGCACCTTGTTCAGCCACGGCATCGTGACCGGACCGCCATTTTCGAGCACGACCACGGTGCGCGCATTGGCGCCCGCCACGGTCGCGATCAGGTCGTCCTGGCGGTCCGGCAGCGCCAGCGAGGTGGCGTCCAGCGCTTCGCCGACCCATTGGGTCGCGAACACCAGCGCCACGTCGGCCTGGCCCGCCACGCGCGCGGCGCGGGCCGGGTCGGTGCCGTCGTCATAGACCACTTTGGCATTCGGCGCCTGCGCCTGGATCGCGCGCAGCGGCGACGAGTTGTGGTACATCACCGGGCCCGGCCAGGTGGCCGGCAGCAAGCCCTTGACCGCATTGCCGCCGCGCGGATACACCAGCGACGAACCGCCGCCGGCCAGCACGCCGGCATCCGCATGGCCGCCGATGACGGCGATGGTGCGCACCGTCTTCGCCAGCGGCAGCACGCGGTTGTCGTTTTTCAGCAGCACCATGCCTTCTTCGGCGGTCTGGCGGCTGACCGCGTTGTTTTTGGCGACGTCGATGGCGCCGCCTTCCTTGACCGGATTGTCGACCACGCCCTTGGCGAACATGGTGCGCAGGATGCGCGTGACCATGTCGTCCAGGCGCGACTGCGGCACGGCGCCGGTCTTGATCGCTTCCAGCAGTGCGCCGGCAAAGTACGGCGACTTGTCGAATTCATGGCCGGACTGCTGGTCCAGGCCATTGTTGGCGGCGGCCACGGTGCTGTGGGTCGCGCCCCAGTCGGACATCACGAAGCCCTTGAAGCCCCAGTCGCGCTTGAGGACGTCGTTCAGCAGCCAGCTGTTTTCGCAGGCATACGGGCCGTTGACGCGGTTGTACGAGCACATGACGGAACCGGCGTCCGACTGTTCCAGCGCCAGTTCCATCGCCAGCAGGTCGGACATGCGGAAGGCCGCCTTGTCGATGCGCGCATCGAGTTCGTTGCGGCCGGTTTCCTGGTCGTTCAGGGCGTAGTGCTTCAGGGTCGAGATGATGTTGTTCGATTCGATGCCCTTGATGGCCTGGCCCACCATGGTGCCGGCCAGCAGCGGGTCTTCGCCGGCGTACTCGAAATTGCGGCCGTTGCGCGGTTCGCGCATCAGGTTGACGCCGCCGGCCAGCATCACGTTGAAGCCGGAAGCGCGCGCCTCCGAACCGATCATGGCGCCGCCCGCATACGCCACCTTCGGATCCCAGGTCGAGGCCGTGGCCAGGCCCGACGGCAGCGAGGTGCGCTCACGCACGTTGGGGCCGGCCTGCGAGGCCACGCCGAGGCCGGCGTCGGTCTCGAACAGCGCCGGCAGGCCGAGGCGCGGCGAACCCGGCACGTAGCCGGCCGACTGCGGCAGCGCTTCCGGAATGCGCTTGCCCTTGCCGAAGTCATGGCCAAAGTAAGACATCACCCACACCAGCTTTTCCTGCTGGGTCATGGCCTTGACGGCCAGCTGGGCGCGCTGGTCGGCGCTCAGCGAGCTGTCGAGCCAGGGTTTCTGGGCCGGTTCGGCCGCGGCATTCGGGGCCGCATCGGCCGCAGTTGCGAAAACAGGGAAGGCGGCGGCCAGGGCGGCCACGAGGGTCAGGCTACGAAAACGCATAGGGTGTCTCTCTTTGTTTTATGAAATCGGTTTCTTACACATAAAATATAGCCGGGATTACACTGTTTAGTAAAGACGGCTACACTTATCCGATCCAACAAAACGATAAAACAACCCATGTCCGCAGACACGAGCCCAAAAGACAGCGTGCATCCGGATGCCCCGCGCAGTGTCCCCGACCCGGGCGGCATCGACGGTGGCCAGCGTGGCGGCGAACGGCCGCCGGTGACGGTGCGCGACCTGGCGCGCCATGCCGGCGTCTCGACCGGCACCATCTCGCGCGCCCTCAAGAACGAGCCCGGCCTGACCGAAGCGACGCGCCAGCGCGTGTTGCAGGCGGCCCACGAACTGGGCTACGACTTCTGCAAGCTGCGCCGCAAGCGTATCCGCCGCCTGGCCTTCCTGCTGCACCGGCAGCACGACACCGCCGCCAGCAGCCCCTTCTATTCGCCGGTGCTGCACGGCGCCGAGGAAGCCTGCCGCGCGCGCGGCGTGGTGCTGTCCTTCCTGGCGGTGGGGCCGGCCGACGGCCTCAACGACCAGTTGCGCATGCACGCGCCGGACGCCATCGTCTGCGCCGGCTTCTTCGAGCCGGAACTGCTGGCCGCGCTGCGCGCCACCGGCAAGCCGCTGGTCCTGATCGACATGAAGCTGCGCGGCTACAGTTCCGTCAACCCGGACAACCTGATGGGCGGCCAGCTTGCCACCCGCCACCTGATCAAGCTGGGGCGCGAGCGCATCGCGATGATTTCCGGCCCGCTGAGCCACTACAGCGTGCGCGAGCGCAACCGCGGCTACCGCCAGGCGCTGTTCGAGGCCGGGGTGCTGGCCGATCCGCGCCTGGACGTGATGCTGGCCGACGGCGTCGACCTCGAAACCGGCGCCTACGAGGCGATGCAGACCCTGCTCGCCCTGCCCCACCCGCCGGATGCCGTGTTCTGCTACAACGACGCCGCCGCGCTGGCGGCGATGCGCTGCTGCCTGGCGGCCGGCCTGAGCGTCCCGCACGACGTCTCGATCGTCGGCTTCGACGACATCCCCGGCGCGCTGCTCGGCCACCGCCCGCTGACCACGCTGCGCATCGACAAGAAGGAACTCGGCGCGCTCGGCGTCGAACTGCTGCTGCGCGATCCCGAGGAACCGGCGCAGGCCGTCGAAAAAGTCGCGCCGGTCGAACTGATCGTGCGCGCCAGCACCGTCTACGAAGATCCGCGCCGACGTCAGCATTATTGAGACATGAGTTGCCCACAACGAGACGCCTGACAACAATCACCCCATGCATCCAGACTTCCGATCCCGCGCCGTGCTGCTGCGGCATATCCGCCATACCCGCAGCTTCTACGATCCGCGCTGCGTCGACCCGAGCGGCGGCTTCTACCATTTCTACAAGGACGACGGCAGCGTCTACGATGCCCGCACCCGCCACCTGGTCAGCAGCACCCGCTTCGTGTTCAACTTCGCCATGGCCTGGCGCCAGTTCGGCGAGGCCGCCGACCGCGAGCGCGTGCTGCACGGCCTGCGCTTCCTGCGCGAGGCGCACCGCAACCCGACGACCGGCGGCTATGCCTGGACGCTGGACTGGAACGAGGGCGAAAAAACCGTCACGGACGACACCAACCATTGCTACGGCCTGGCCTTCGTGCTGCTGGCCTATGCGCACGGGCTGATGGCCGGCGTGGCCGAGGCGCGCGCCTGGCTGGATGACACCTTCGACCTGATGGAGCAGCGCTTCTGGGAGCCGCAGCACGGCCTGTACGCCGACGAAGCCAGCGGCGACTGGTCGCGCCTCGCCGGCTACCGCGGCCAGAACGCCAACATGCACGCCTGCGAAGCGATGCTGGCCGCCTTCGACGCCAGCGGCGATATACGTTATCTACACCGCGCCGAGACGCTGGCGCACAACATCACCGTGCGCCAGGCCGGCCTGTACGGCAACCTGGTATGGGAACACTACAACGCCGACTGGTCGGTCGATCCCGACTACAACCGCCACGACAGCACCAATA
>JAKOOD010000318.1 GCA_022701635.1 Burkholderiaceae bacterium
ACGGTGCCCTACAACGCCCTGCACGACCGCGGCTACCCGTCGATCGGCTGCGAACCCTGCACCCGCGCGATCCAGCCGGGCGAGGACGTGCGCGCCGGCCGCTGGTGGTGGGAAAGCGCCGACTCCAAGGAATGCGGCCTGCACCTGGTGGACGGCAAACTCATTCGTATCAAATCCGTGGCCGCCTGATTCTTGGCCACAGCAACGACAGGAATATCATGACGACGTTCAGTGACACCCCCGGCGCCCTTGGTGACGCGAAATTTGACGTGAATGCGCGCCACCTCGACGCCTTAGAGTCCGAAGCGATCCACATCCTGCGCGAAGTGGCCGCCGAGTGCTCGAACCCCGCCCTGCTGTTCTCGGGCGGCAAGGACTCCGTGGTGCTGCTGCGCCTGGCGGAAAAAGCCTTCCGCCCGGGTAAGTTCCCCTTCCCGCTGGTCCACATCGACACCGGCCACAACTTCGACGAAGTGATCGCCTTCCGCGACGCCCGCGTGGCGGAGCTGGGCGAGCGCCTGATCGTCGGCTCGGTCGAGGACTCGATCAAGAAGGGCACCGTGCGCCTGCGCAATCCGCAAACCGATTCGCGCAATGCGGCCCAGGCCGTGACGCTGCTGGAAACCATCGCCGAGCACGGCTTCGACGCCTGCATCGGCGGCGCCCGCCGCGACGAGGAAAAAGCGCGCGCCAAGGAACGCATCTTCTCGTTCCGCGATGAATTCGGCCAATGGGACCCTAAGGCACAGCGCCCCGAACTGTGGGATCTGTACAACACCCGCGTCCACCCGGGCGAGAACATGCGCGTGTTCCCGATCTCGAACTGGACCGAACTCGACGTCTGGCAATACATCGCCCGTGAAAAGCTGGCCCTGCCGCCGATCTATTTCGCGCACGAGCGCCAGGTGATCCCGCGCAACGGCCTGCTGGTGCCGCTGACCCCGCTGACCCCGCCGCGCGAAGGCGAAACGGTCGAAACGCAGACGGTCCGCTTCCGCACCGTCGGCGACATCTCCTGCACCTGCCCGGTGTCGTCAAGTGCGGCGACGGTCGACGCGATCATCGCCGAGACCGCGATCACCCAGGTGACCGAACGCGGCGCGACCCGGATGGATGACCAGACCTCGGAAGCGTCGATGGAAAAACGCAAGAAGCAAGGATATTTCTGATGAACGCAACGTCTACACCTGAATTGAACCACCAAGCCGACGCGAGTGGCCAGGCCAGCCTGCTGCGCTTCATCACCGCCGGCTCCGTCGACGACGGCAAGAGCACCCTGATCGGGCGCCTCCTATTCGACAGCAAGGGCATCTTCGCCGACCAGCTTGCCGCGGTGTCGCGCTCGAAGCACAAGCGCACCGTGGGCGACACCATCGACCTGTCGCTGCTGACCGACGGCCTGGAAGCCGAACGCGAGCAAGGCATCACGATCGACGTGGCCTACCGCTACTTCGCGACGCCGAAGCGCAAGTTCATCATCGCCGACACGCCCGGCCACGAGCAGTACACCCGCAACATGGTGACCGGCGCCTCGACCGCCGACGCCGTGATCATCCTGGTCGACGTCTCGAAGGTGAAGCTGGGCGATGACGGCTCGGCGCATGGTACCGTTGAACTGCTGACCCAGACCAAGCGCCACTCGACCATCGCCAAGCTGCTGCAGATCGAGCACGTGATCGTCGCCGTCAACAAGATGGACCTGGTCAACTACGACCAGACCGTGTACGACCGCATCGTCGGCGCCTACACCGCGTTCGCGGAGAATCTCGGCCTGAAGGACATCACCGCGATCCCGCTGTCGGCGCTGGCCGGCGACAACGTGGTCGACAAGAGCGACAACATGGCGTGGTACGACGGCCCGACCCTGATCGAGCTGCTCGAAGGCCTGAGCGTCTACGACGAGGCGCACGCCGCGCCGTTCCGCTTCCCGGTGCAGCTGGTGGCGCGCCACAACGGCCACGAAGCCAACGACTTCCGCGGCTACATGGGCCGCGTGGAGTCGGGCAAGATCGCGGTCGGCGACAGGATCGTGGTGCAACCGTCCGGCCATGCAGCGACCATCAAGGAAATCACCACCTTCGACGGCCCGCTGCAACAGGCGGTGGCCGGCCAGTCCGTCACCCTGCTGCTGAACGAATACGTCGACATCTCGCGCGGCGATGTGCTGGCCAATGCCGAACAGCCGGCGACCCTGCTCAAGCAGGTGACCGCCGACGTATGCTGGATGGCCGACGAGCCGCTCGACCTGCGCCGCAAGTACTGGATCAAGCACGGTACGCGCCAGACCATGGCCAAGGTGAAATCGATCGACACGATCCTGGACGTGAACACGCAGCAGCGCCAGGCAGTGGAAAACGGCGCCGCCGGCCTCAAGCTGAACGACATCGCGCGCATCCAGATCGCGGTGCAGCAGCCGCTGGCGGCCGACGCCTATGCCGACATCCGCGCCACCGGTGCCTTCATCCTGATCGATGAAGTTACCCACCAGACCGTTGCAGCCGGTATGATTCGGATTGCTGAATAATCTGAAAGGCGGATAGCGCAGTGCTGGGGAAAGTGTATTTGATCGGAGCCGGACCCGGCGCTGCTGACTTGATCACCGTTCGCGGGGCGCGCCTGCTGGCGCAGGCCGAGGTCGTGCTGTACGACGCCCTCGTCACCCCGGAGATGCTGGACCTGTGCCGGCAGGCCGACCTGGTCTCGGTCGGCAAGCGTTCCGGCCAGCGCTCCGCCGCGCAGGGCGACATCAACCGCCAACTGGTCGAGGCCGCGCGGCGCTACCGCACCGTGGTGCGCCTGAAAGGCGGCGACCCGATGCTGTTCGGGCG
>JAKOOD010000372.1 GCA_022701635.1 Burkholderiaceae bacterium
TGCGGCAGCAGGCCGTGGAAGCACACCAGGGTGCCGGCCTTGGCTTCCAGCGGCACCGCGGTGCTGTTGTCCGGCCACGGCGCGGCATCCAGCTTTTCCATCGTGATGTGGTCGCCCTCGCGCAGGAAGCGCTCGCGCAGCGGGCCGCGGTGGCCGCCCGGCTCGGCCCACAGGCAGCCGTTGTCGACCGTCGCGTCTTCCAGCGCGAACCAGAAGGTGGTCACGCTGATCGGCGTGCTGTCGAAGAAGGTGGCGTCCTGGTGCCAGCGCACTTCGCCGCCGATGCCCGGCTGCTTGAAGATGTACATCGATTGCCAGACCTGCGGCTGCGCCAGTCCGAGGTCGCGCGCCACGGCGGCCAGTTTCGGATCGCGGGTAAAGGCGTCGAACACCGGGTCGAGGTCGTGCATCGCGTGGCCGATCTTGTTGATCGACAGTGCCTTGGCCTGCTTCAGCTGGCCGTCGGGGCCAAAGGCTTCTTCCTCGAAGAAGCAGCGCACCGTGTTGTCCGAGCCGAGGAACCAGGCGTCGCTGGCGCGGGCCTGGTCGCGCGTGGTGAAGACGGCGCGCGATTCGGCAGGATCGAAAGCGTCGACGATGGCCTCGGCGCGGGCGCGCAGGCGCGCGATCTCGTCCAGGGATTTGAAATCGGGGATGACGATGTAGCCGTCGCGTTGGTATTGCTCGCGCTGTGCGGTGGTGAGCATGGGTTCCTCGTTCGTGATTCTGTGCGCATGATAAGCCACAACTACGTAACCTGACGTATGTTCGCGGCGCTTCCCGGTGGCGATGATGAGAACACAACAACGCATCCACTCATCCACCAGGGACCAGGAATGACATCATCAGGGAAGAAGGGCTTGCTGCTGGCGCTGATCGCCATGGCGGGCACGCTGCCGGCGCTCGAGGCGCAGGCCGGCGCCACCGTGAATTTCGGACCGGACCAGGCGGTCAGCCTCGGCTTCGGCATGCGCACCAGTTATTCCAGCGTCGAACACGGGGCGGCGGACGGTTCGCGCTCGAACGACTTCAACCTGGACAGCGCGCGCCTCTACCTCGGCGGCTCGCTGAACCGGCAGATCAAGGGCATGTTCAACACCGAGTGGGACGGCGAGCGGATCCGCGTGCTGGATGCGGTCGGCGAATTCGCGTTCTCGCCCGCGCTGAACGTGTGGGCCGGACGCATGCTGTCGCCGAGCGACCGCGCCAACATGGCCGGCCCCTACTATTCGCTGGGCGGCGGCTACTGGGCCGGCGTGGCTTCGCGCTACGGCTACAACGGCGGCATCTTCCGCGGCCGCGACGACGGCGTCACCGTCTGGGGCAACCTGCTGGACGGCCGCCTCGGCTATTCCTTCGGCGCCTTCGAAGGGCATACCTTCGGCATCGGCGCCCTGACCCAGGGCCAGGCCAACGGCGCCGGCTTGCGCGCGGCCGACAAGCCGATGTTCGCCGGCCGCCTGCAATACGACTTCTGGGACCCGGAGCCGGGCTACTACGGCACCGGCAACTACCTCGGCGCCAAGGACATCCTCGCCGTCGGCCTGGCCGGACGCTCGCAGAAGGACGGCGTGCTGACGCCGGCCGCCAGCGGCGACTACCGCTCCTGGAGCCTCGACGTCCTGCTCGAGAAGCGCCTGCCGGGCCTGGGTGCGCTGTCGCTGGAAGGCGCCTGGTACGACTACGACACCGGCAACGTCATCCGCGCCGAGCAGGGCAAGGCCTGGCTGGTCGGCGCCGGCTACATCGTCAACCGCTTCCAGCCCTTCGTGCGCTACCAGAAGTTCGAGGCCGACACCGGCATCGACACGCGCCAGGCCGACGCCGGCGTCAACTACGTCATCGACGGCTACAACGCCCAGCTGGCGGCACTGTATTCGCGTACCAAGGTGACCGGCGCCGACGACCGCTCGAGCTTCTCGGTCACGCTCCAGCTCCAGTACTGATCCATCATCCAATCCAAGAGGCCAACCATGTCCAACCGTCGCACTTTTCTCTCGACCCTGACCCGCGGCGCCGCCGCGGCCGCCCTGCTGGCCGGCGGCCTGTCCACCCACGCCGCCCACGCCGCCGACACCATCAAGGTCGGCATCCTGCATTCGCTGTCCGGCACCATGGCGATTTCCGAGACCTCGCTGAAGGACACGGCGCTGATGGCGATCGACGAGATCAACGCCAGGGGCGGGGTGCTGGGCAAGAAGCTCGAACCGGTGATCGTCGACCCGGCCTCGAACTGGCCGCTGTTCGCCGAAAAGGCGCGCCAGCTGATCGCCAAGGACAAGGTGGTCGCGATCTTCGGCTGCTGGACCTCGGTGTCGCGCAAGTCGGTGCTGCCGGTGGTGAAGGAACTCAACGGCCTGCTGTTCTACCCGGTGCAGTACGAGGGCGAGGAACTCGAGAAGAATGTGTTCTACACCGGCGCGGCGCCCAACCAGCAGGCCATTCCGGCGCTGGAATACCTGATGAGCAAGGACGGCGGCGGCGCCAAACGCTTCGTCCTGCTCGGCACCGACTACGTGTACCCGCGCACCACCAACAAGATCCTGCGCGCCTACCTGCACAGCAAGGGCGTCAAGGACAGCGACATCCAGGAACTGTACACGCCCTTCGGCCATGCCGACTACCAGACCATCGTCGCCAACATCAAGAAGTTCTCGACCGGCGGCAAGACCGCGGTGATCTCGACCATCAACGGCGATTCCAACGTGCCCTTCTATAAAGAGCTGGGCAACGCCGGCCTGAAGGCGACCGACGTGCCGGTGGTGGCGTTCTCGGTCGGCGAGGAAGAGCTGCGCGGCGTCGACACCAAGCCGCTGGTCGGCCACCTGGCGGCCTGGAACTACTTCGAATCGGTCAAGAACCCGACCAACGCGGAGTTCGTCAAGAAGTGGAAGGCCTACGCCGTGGCCAGGAAGCTGCCGAACGCCGCCGGCGCCGTCACCAACGACCCGATGGAAGCGACCTACGTCGGCATCCACATGTGGGCGCAGGCGGTGGAAAAGGCGAAATCGACCGACACCGACAAGGTGATCGCGGCGATGGCCGGGCAGAGCTTCAAGGCGCCGTCCGGCTACACGCTGGTGATGGACAAGACCAATCACCACTTGCACAAGCCGGTGATGATCGGCGAGATCAAGGGCGATGGCCAGTTCACGGTGGTGTGGAAGAGCAAGGAGCCGATCCGGGCGCAGCCGTGGAGCCCGTATATCAAGGGGAATGAGGGCAAGCAAAGCTTGTGATGCGTTGATAAGGAAGAGATATAGCACGTCGTCCCCGTGAAAACGGGGACCCATGCTGAACTCCCGAAGTCCGTCGCTTGAAAGCGTTGCAGTGTTTCAAGGGGACCGAATTCTGGCGCTCAGCATGGATTCCCGCTTTCGCGGGAATGACGTGTCAATGACGACGTCTGGATTCGATCGGTCTGCCATGAAGCACATTCTCAAACATTTTCTGCTGGCGCTGGCCTTGTGCCTGCCCGCCCTGGCCCAAGCCGCCATCGCCCCCGCGCTGCTGCAACCCCTGGCCGGCGACGACCCCGACGCCCGCGTCGACGCCGTCGCCCGCATCGCCGCCAGCGGCAGCCCGGACGCCCGCAAGCTGCTGCAGGCGCTGCTCGACGAAGAACTGATGGCCACGCCCGCCGGCCAGCTCTTGATCGTGCACGACGGCCAGGCGGTCGACGCCGCCAGCGGGCAAGCCGTGGCGCTGCCCGACGGCGCCGACAGCGTGGTCGTCAACAACCGCCTGCGCGGCGCGGCCGAGGCGGCGCTGTCCGGCCTGGCGCTGCTGGCGCCGGCACGCGAGCAGCGCCTGGCCGCCGCGCAGGCGCTGCAGGCACGCGACCTCGATCCGGCCCAGGCCCCGCTGCTGCGCCAGGCGCTCGCGCGCGAGACCGACGCGGACATCCAGGGCATCCTGCGCCAGCTGGTGGCGACGACCGACCTGCAATCGGGCGACCCGGCCCGGCGCAAGGCCGCCGTCACGGCGCTGGCCGACAGCGGCACGCCGGCGCTGCGGCCACAGCTGCAGGCGATCCTGGCGCGCAACCCGGACGGCACCTACATCGAAACCGATGAAGCATTGCGCACGGCCGCCGCCACCACGCTGGCCGCGATCGAACGGCGCGCCACCCGCAACGACATCGTCGCCAACCTGTTCTACGGCGTCTCGCTGGGCAGCGTGCTGCTGCTGGCGGCGCTGGGCCTGGCCATCACCTTTGGCCTGATGGGCATCATCAACATGGCGCACGGCGAACTCCTGATGATCGGCGCCTACACGACCTATGTGGTGCAGTCGCTGTTCCGCCACTACCTGCCCGGCGCCCTGGACTGGTACCTGGCGGCGGCGCTGCCGGCCGGCTTCATCGTCGCCTTCGCGGTCGGCGTGCTGCTCGAGCGCAGCGTGATCCGCTGGCTCTACGGCCGCCCGCTGGAAACCCTGCTGGCCACCTGGGGCATCAGCCTGGTGCTGATGCAGGCGGTGCGCACGGTCTTCGGCGCCCAGAACGTCGAGGTGGCCAATCCCGCCTGGATGTCGGGCGGCGTCACTGTGCTCGGCTCGCTGGTGCTGCCGTACAACCGCATCGCCATCATCGTGTTTGCGGTGCTCGTGGTCGCCGCGGTCTGGCTGGTACTGAACCGCACGCGCCTCGGCCTGTTCGTGCGCGCCGTCATGCAGAACCGGCGCATGGCCGATTGCGTGGGCGTGCCCACCGGCCGCATCGACATGCTGACCTTCGGCCTCGGTTCCGGCATCGCCGGCCTGGGCGGGGTGGCGCTGTCCCAGCTCGGCAACGTCGGCCCCGACCTCGGCCAGTCCTACATCGTCGATTCCTTCATGGTGGTGGTGCTGGGCGGCGTCGGCCAGCTGGCCGGCACCGTGATCGGCGCGCTGGGCCTGGGCGAGATCAACAAGTTCCTGGAGCCGCTGGCCGGCGCCGTCATGGCCAAGATCTGCATCCTGGTCGTCATCATCGTTTTCATCCAGCGCCGGCCGCAGGGCCTGTTCGCGCTGAAGGGCAGGAGCGCAGAATGAAATCACCATTGATGAAACCCCTATTCAATAGGCGTGGCTGGACCGTGCTGGCCGCCTGCGTGCTGGTGGCTGTGCTACTGCCGCTGCTGCACCTGGCGCTGCCGCCCGGGCATCCGCTGCACGTGTCCGGCTATGCGATGGGCCTGGTCGGCAAATTCATGTGCTACGCGCTGGCGGCGCTGGCGCTCGACCTGGTGTGGGGCTATACCGGCATCCTGTCGCTCGGCCACGGCGTGTTCTTCGCGCTCGGCGCCTATGCCCACGGCATGTACCTGATGCGGGCGATCGGCCGCGACGGCAGCTATGGCAGCATGCTGCCCGACTTCATGGTCTTCCTCGACTGGAAGGACTACCCGTGGTACTGGGCCTTCACCGACCACTTCTGGTACTGCATGCTGCTGGTGGTGCTGGTGCCGGGACTGCTCGCCTTCGTGTTCGGCTGGTTCGCCTTCCGCTCGCGCATCAAGGGCGTGTACTTCTCGATCATCACCCAGGCCATGACCTACGCCTTCATGCTGCTGTTCTTCCGCAACGACACTGGCTTCGGCGGCAACAACGGCTTCACGGACTTCAAGCGCATCCTCGGCCATGCGATCACGGCGCCGGCAACCCGGGTCGCGCTGTACCTGGCGACGCTGGCGCTGCTGGTGGGCGCGCTGCTGCTGTGCCGCTGGATCGTCGGCTCGCGCCTGGGCCGCGTGCTGCAGGGCGTGCGCGACGCGGAGTCGCGCCTGATGTTCATCGGCTACGACCCGCTGGCGTTCAAGCTGTTCGTGTGGACGCTGTCGGCGGTGCTGTGCGCCATCGCCGGTGCGTTATATGTGCCGCAGGTCGGCATCATCAACCCGTCCGAGATGTCGCCGGCGAACTCGATCGAGATGGTGGTCTGGGTGGCGATCGGCGGCCGCGGCACCCTGGTCGGGGCTATCGTCGGCGCCTTCGCCGTCAACGGCCTGAAAAGCTGGTTCACGGCCGCTTTCCCCGACCTGTGGCTGTTCGCGCTCGGCCTGCTGTTCATCCTGGTCACGCTATTCCTGCGCAAGGGGATCGTGGGCACGCTGCCCGACCTGAAACGCCTGCTGCCCGGTTCGGCAGGGGGCAAGCCGGCACCCGGCGCCAAGGAGGAAACCGCATGAGCATCGACATGGCCATGAAACGCCCCGGCGTCGACACCAGCCACGGCGCCATCCTGTACCTGGAAGACGTGACGGTCTCCTTCGACGGCTTCCGCGCCTTGAACAAGCTGACGCTCGACATCTCGGTGGGCGAACTGCGCTGCATCATCGGACCGAACGGCGCCGGCAAGACCACCATGATGGATGTCATCACCGGCAAGACCCGGCCCACCGGCGGCAGCGCCTGGTTCGGCCAGTCGCACGACCTGGCGCACATGACGGAATACCAGATCGCCCACGCCGGCATCGGCCGCAAGTTCCAGCGCCCGACCGTGTTCGAGCAGCACACTGTGTTCGAGAACCTGGAGCTGGCGATGAAGATGGACAAGCGGGTGCGCCCGACGCTGTTCGCGCGCCTGACGGGCGAGCAGCGTGACCGCATCGACGCCACCCTGCGCCTGATCCGCCTGCACGGCCAGGAACAGCGACTGGCGGGCCTGCTGTCGCACGGCCAGAAGCAGTGGCTGGAGATCGGTATGCTGCTGATGCAGGAGCCGCAGCTGATCCTGCTGGACGAGCCGGTGGCGGGCATGTCGGATGCCGAGACCGCGCGCACCGCCGAGCTGCTGAACGAATTGCGCGGCAAGCACTCGATCGTGGTGGTGGAGCACGACATGGGTTTCGTCGCCGAGATCGCGCAGCAGGGCAAGGTGACGGTGCTGCACGAGGGATCGGTGCTGGCCGAAGGGCGGATGGACGAGGTGCAGGCGCACGAGCGCGTGATCGAAGTGTATTTAGGCAGATGATTGGGGGGAGCTAGCATGCTGCAGGTGGAACAGGTGAACCAGTACTACGGCTCGTCGCACACGTTGCGCGGGGTATCGCTGTCGGTGGCCAAGGGCGAATGCCTGGCCCTGCTGGGCCGCAACGGCGTCGGCAAGACCACGCTGCTGAAGTGCCTGACCGGCGTGCTGCCGGTGGCGCGCGGCAGCGTGCGCTGGAACGGCAGCGACATCACGCGCCTGAAGCCGCACCGGCGCGCCGCACGCGGCATCGCCTACGTGCCGCAGGGACGCGACATCTTCGCGCGCCTGACCGTGGAAGAGAACCTGCTGATGGGGATGGCCACTTTATCCGGCCGCGAAGCGGGGCGCATCAGCGGCGAGGTGTATGAGCTGTTCCCGGTGCTGAAGGAGATGCTGGGCCGGCGCGGCGGCGATCTGTCGGGCGGGCAGCAGCAGCAGCTGGCGATCGCGCGCGCGCTGCTGGCGCGGCCGCAGCTGATCATCCTGGACGAGCCGACCGAGGGCATCCAGCCGTCGATCATCAAGGACATCGAACGCGTGATCCGGCTGCTGCGCGAGCGCGGCGATATCGGCATCCTGCTGTGCGAGCAATATTTCGATTTCGCGCGGGCGCTGGCGGACAAGTTCGTGGTGCTGTCGCGCGGGGAGGTGGTGGCCAGCGGGACGGCGGGGGAGATGGATGGAGAGCATGTCCGCAAGCACCTGGCTGTCTAAGCGCACTGCGTAACAGCTTTCGTTAGCCCATGCACGTCGCCCCTGCGAAGGCAGGGGGCCAAGTTTCGGGAGCAGTCGAAACGCATGCGAACTTGGGCCCCTGCCTGCGCAGGGGCGACGTTCTCAGATTAGTGGATTTAACCCGACGTCCGCATCTTGTTGGTCGCCAGGGTCGCCGCCGCGGTGCGTGTTTCCACCCCCAGCTTCTCGAACACATGCTCGAGGTGCTTGTTGACGGTGCGCGGACTCATGCCCAGGATGTCGCCGATGTCGCGGTTGGTCTTGCCCTGGATGACCCAGTGCAGCACCTCGGATTCGCGCTGGGTCAGCCGGAACAGGGCCATCAGCGCCTGCACGCGCGCCGTGTCCGATTCCTCGCGCAGCACGATCATCCACTGTTCGCCGCTGCGCATGTCGGGCGCGTTGAAGACTAGGCGCGCGGCGCCGCGGATCACGGCCAGCGGCTGCGGCGCCGCGCCGGCGCCCAGCCCGGCCAGCCAGGCCGCCAGCGGTGCCGGCGTGGCGGCGTCGCCGTCGTCGCCGAAATACGCCTGCATCCACTGCCGCGCCAGCGGCGTCTGCCACACGATGCGGCCGTCGTGCGGGGTGACCGCCAGCACCGCGTTGCCGAAGGCGTCCAGCGCGCTGCGCGCCTGCTGCATCAGGCGCGCCGTCTGCACGTGGGCCCCGATGCGCGCCAGCACTTCGCTCTGGCGCACCGGCTTGGTCACGTAATCGGTGCCGCCGGCGCTGAAGGCGGCCACCACGTGCTCGGTCTCGGTCAGCCCTGTCATGAAGATGACCGGAATGGTGCGGGTGGCGCTGTCGGCGCGCAGCCGGCGGCAGGTCTCGAAGCCGTCCATGCCCGGCATCAGGGCATCCAGCAGGATCACGTCCGGGACCGTCTGGCGGGCGCGCTCCAGCGCCGCCGCGCCGTTGTTCGCGACCAGCACGGTGTAGCCCGATTCGTCGAGCGCGTCGTGCAGCACGGCGAGGTTTTCCGGCACGTCGTCGACGATCAGTACCACCAGGCTGGCGTGGCGGTCGAAGGCTTGATTACGCATGGTGTGCTCCGCGGTCGAGGAAGGCGGACATCGCGTCCAGGTCGAATCGCGCGGCCAGCGTGCGCAGCGCGTCGACGAAGCCGGCGTGGTCGGGGCCGAGCGCGGCGATCGCATCGAGCTGGCGGTTGATGCCGCGCACATAGCCGAGCGCGATCTGGGCGCGCAAGGCCTCCACCTGGTCGGCCGGCGGGAAGACCAGCGCGGGTGCCGGCGTCGAGACCGGGGCAGGGGCCGGGGCGGCCGCCTGCGCCGTCCACGTCAACCCGAGCCGGATGCCGATCCGCTCCAGCAGCTCGGCCACGTTGACCGGCTTGATGATGAAATCCTCGGCGGCGATGCCGGCCGGGTTGTCCAGTGCTTTGTCGTAGGCGTTGGCCGAGACGATCAGGATCGGCACCGTCACCCCACGCTCGCGGCGCAGGATGCGGCTCGCTTCCCAGCCGTCCATCACCGGCATCGCCAGGTCCATCAGCACCAGGTCGGGCTTGGCGCCGTCGAAACGCGCGAGGCAGTCGGCGCCGGTCTCGGCCTGCAGGGTCTCGAAGCCGAGCGGCGCCAGGATGTTGACCAGCAGTTCGCGGTCGACCCGTTCGTTGTCGACCACCAGGATGCGTTTGCGCGGCCCCAGGTAGCCGCCGGGCGCGGGCGCCGGCGCGATGCGCGCATGCGCGGGCGCGTGCACGCGCGGCAGCTGCAAGCGGACCGTGAAGCTGCTGCCGCCGCCGGGCGTGGCGTCGACGGCGAGCTGGCCGCCCATCAGCTGCACCAGCATGCGGCTGATCGGCAGCCCCAGGCCGGTGCCGGCGGTGTTCACGCTGTTGCCGGCGCTGCCGCGCGCAAACGGCTCGAAGATGCGCTCGATCTCATCCGGCAGGATGCCGGGTCCGGTATCGGTAATCTCGAAGGTCGCCATCTCGCGCGCATAGCGCACGCGGAACACCACCTCGCCGCGCGCCGTGAACTTGACCGCGTTGCCGAGGATGTTCATCAGGATCTGGCCGAGGCGCTTGCGGTCGGCCCGCACCACCTCGGGCAGGATGCCGGCAACCTCGTGGCGGAAGCCCAGCCCCTTGTCCTGCGCCTGCTGCTCGAACATGCGCACGATCTGGGCCAGGAAGTCGGACAGGGCCAGTTCCTTGATGTCGAAGCTGAACTTGCCGCCTTCGATGCGCGCGATGTCGAGCGAGCCTTCGATCAGCGACAACAGGTGCTCGCCGCTGCCGCGGATCACGCGGATCGCCTGCCGGCGGTGGGCAGGCATCGCCGGATCGTTGTCGAGCAGCTGGGCATAGCCGAGGATGCTGTTCAGCGGCGTGCGGATCTCGTGGCTGATGCCCGCGATGTAGCGGCTCTTGGCCTGGTTGGCCCCGTCGGCCTGGCGCTTGGCCTGCTGCAGCTGGGCGTCGGTGCGCCCGTGCAGCTCGATCTCGCGCTGCAGCAGGCTGGTTTGCCGGTTCGATTCTTCCTGCGCCACGCGCCGGCTTTCGCCGGTCAGTACCAGCCACCAGGCGACGATGCCGCTGGCCAGCACCAGCGCGCTGAACACCTTGATGAAGGCCAGGCGCAGCGCTGGCAGCAGGTGGGCGCCGGCGGCGCCGATCACGGCTTCCTCGTGCACGTACAGCAGCCCGAGCAGGCCGCCGAAGAAGCCCGCCGTCACCAGCATCAGCAGCAGGTAGTGGCCGAGGCGGCTGCTCATGTAGGGCCACATCGCCGCCGGCAGCAAGGCCTTGGCCGCCTGCTCCCATTGCGCGGACAGGCGCGCGTGCGGCTTGCAGGCATCGTCGCAGCGCGCGTCGAGGCAGCAGCACAGCGAGCAGATCGGCCCCTGGTAGGCGGGGCAGTGCGCCATGTCGTCGGTCTCGTATTCCTTTTCGCAGATGCAGCAGACGCGCGTGGTGGCGCCGGCCGGCCAGCCCGGCTGGGCGCGCGCCAGGTAGTACTTGCCGCGCGTGGCCCAGGCGATCAGCGGCGCGCTGATCAAGGCCGTGGCCAGCGCGATGAAGGCCGAAAAGGCTTGCGCGCGCGGCCCGAACACGCCGGCGAAGGCGGCCACCGACAGCAGCGATGCCAGCAGCATGGCGCCGACGCCGACCGGGTTGATGTCATATAAATAGGCGCGGCGGAACTCGATGCCCTTGGGGCTGAGGCCGAGCGGCTTGTTGATGACCAGGTCGGCGACGACCGCGGTGATCCACGCGATCGCGATGTTGGCATACAGGCCGAGCACCTGTTCCAGCGCCTGGAACACGTCCAGCTCCATCAGCAACACGGCGATCAGCGCGTTGAACACGGCCCACACCACGCGCCCCGGATGGCTGTGGGTCAGGCGCGCAAAGAAATTCGACCACGCCAGCGAGCCGGCATAGGCGTTCGTCATGTTGATCTTGACCTGGGAGACGATCACGAACAGCGCGGTCGCCGCCACCGCCAGCGCCGGGTTGGCGAACACCTGGCGAAAGCCGGCCAGGTACATCTGGTTGGGGTTGACGGCTTGCGCCAGCGTGGCGCCGCCTTCGATCGCCAGCAGCGCCAGCAGCGCGCCGCCCAGCATCTTGGCCATGCCGAGCACAATCCAGCCCGGCCCGGCGGCCAGCACGCCCAGGTGCCAGCGCACCCGGTTGGCCGGCGTGCGTTCGGGCATGAAGCGCAGGAAGTCGACCTGCTCGCCGATCTGCGTGATCAGGGCCACGCCGACCGCGGTGGCGGCGCCGAACTGCAGCATGTCGAAATGACCGACCGCGCCGCCATGGGTACCGGCGGCGGCGCCGAACTGTCCCAGCTGCGCCAGCAATTGCGGCTGCTTGACGATAATCGCAATGAAGGGCAGGGCCAGCAGCACCAGCCAGACCGGCTGGGTCAGCATCTGGATGCGGCTGACCAGGGTCACGCCGTGCGTCACCAGCGGGATCACGAGCAGCGCGCTGACCAGGTAGCCGAGGTAGAGCGGCAGGCCGAAGTACAGCTCCAGCGCATACGCCATGATGGCCGCTTCCAGCGCGAACAGGATGAAGGTGAAGGAGGCGTAGACGAAGGACGAGATGGTCGAGCCGATGTAGCCGAAGCCGGCGCCGCGCGTGAGCAGGTCCATGTCGAGGCCGTAGTGGGCGGCGTAGTAGCTGATCGGCAGGCCGGTGAGGAAGATGATCAGGCCGATGGCGACGATGGCCCAGAACGCGTTGACGAAGCCGTAGTTGACGGCGATGGTGCCGCCGATCGCTTCCAGCACCAGGAAGGAAATCGCACCGAAGGCGGTGTTGGCGACGCGGAACACCGACCACTTGCGGAACGAACGCGGCGTGAAGCGCAGCGCATAGTCCTCGATGGTTTCGTCGGCAACCCAGGTATTGTAGTCGCGCCGGATCTTGACGATGCGTTGCGGCGGTTCGGGATCGCGGGTGGGGTGGGTGGCGGTGTTCATGCCGAAAAAACAAGCAAGAACCGGGCCTGATTCGCCGACTTAACCGTGTCGTCCATGCGCAGGCAAGGACCCAAGTTTGCCTGGAGAATCCGCAGCATGGGTTGTCGAACCGCCGCGACATTGGGTCCCTGCCTGCGCAGGGACGACGTTGTTAACTTCCGACGGTCCAGGCCCCGTCCGCATACACCCGCTCATCGTCGAGGTACACCGCATCGGTCACCGCGAACACATCGATGTGGTAACGCGCATCCTTGCGCTTGAAGCCCGGCTTCGCATACACGCCATGCTTGGCGCCCAGCGACAGGTGGATGCCGCACATGCGTTCGTAGGTGCCGATGTCGTCGACGCGGCGCTCGCGCGTGAAGGCGCGGTTCATGCCGAAGCCGAGTTCGCGCACCCAGACCTCGCCCTCGTCGCGGCGGATGATGTCGAGCATCTGCTGGAACGCGGGCGTGGCGTCGATCGCCTCGACCACGCGCCCGCGCTCGATCACGATGGTGACCGGCCGGTCCGGGCGGTTGACCAGGTACTGGGTGTCGCCGAACACGTGGATCTGCGCGCGGCCGCTGACGGCTTCCAGGTCCTGCGCTTCGGTGAACACTTCGCCGATCGGGAACTGGCCGCCGGTATTGGCCATCGCGCTGTAGTCGCCGACGTTCAGCTTGGCGGCTTCCAGCGCCGAATCGAAGACCAGGACGGCGCCGCCGCCGTGCACCTCGGCGCGGCGGGCGCGGTCGATACGCTGCTTGAGCGCGTGGCCGACGCCACGGAAGTAGCGCGGATCGTAGGCCAGCGATGCGATGTAGTGCTCGCCCTGCGTGCCCGGCATGCGCGACAGGTGCACGTGCTCGATCACCTTCAGGCCCAGCTTGAACAGTTCCACGCGCAGGCGAAAACCGTCGAGGCGGAAGTTGGACGACTGCACCAGCACCACCAGGTCGCGCGGCGCGAAGGTCTTGAACAGGGCCAGCACCTCGCCCGGCTCGACGCTGTCGAAGTCGACGCAGACCGCGTCCGGCAGGTTGCGCCGGTAAGCCTCGGCCAGCGCGCGCGCCAGCCCGGTACGGGTGTCGTACACCACCAGCGCGCGTTGTCCGGGACCGTGTTCGAGGGCGATCGCCAATACGTCGCGCAGGTGCGCGGTGGCGCTGTCGATGGCGGATGCGGGAAGGTCGGGGCTGGAGAGCGGGGCGGTGGTCATGGCGGCACGGATGAGGAGGCAACCCGGCATTATAAGTCCAAACAAGGCCCGTCGAGCGGTGGGGGCGGCGCTTGCGGCAGCGCAGGGCCGGCACTTGCGCTTTGCTGCACAGTTGGATTGTCAGGAGCGCATCATGTTGATTCTAAAGGGAAAATTTCTAATCTCCAAGTTTTTAGGCCCGCTCGGTGCGGCGCTGATGGTGCCCGCATTGGCCTGGATGGGATCCGAGCAGGTGCAGGCCGCGCCGCAGCGCCAGCCGGCGCCGGATGCGGTGGCCACCGAGTTCTACGGCTGGTACCTGGACACGCTGGCGGCCGACCAGGATCCGCTCAGCGACCGCCACGCCACCTTCAACAACTACGTCGCCAGGGAGCTGACGGCACGCCTCATCGAACGTTTGAATACGCGCCCCGTCGGCGGCCGCCTGCCCGACACCGACTACTTCCTGCAGTCGTCCGGCTACCGCAGCGACTGGCGCCGCCACGTGGCGGCGACCACCGTGCGCCAAAGCGGCGCCGGCGCCGATGTCATCGTCACCCTGGGCGGCGAGGAGGGCGCCAAGCGGGTACTGGCGCTGGCCATGGTGCTGGAAGCCGGCAGCTGGAAGATCCGCCAGGTGGTGCTGGCGGAAGCGAGGCCGGCCGGAAGTTCCCCCGATCCGTCTGTTATTTGACCGCTGAGGTACCGCGACACGCTACTCCGCGAACGGCGCGCCGTATGCTTGACGGTGGCGCTATGATTCCAAAAGCACAACGGCCCGACATCTGCGGCGGGCCGGTGCCTTTTTGACGATCTAACGGCGGAGCTAATGGCATACCGATGGGAAACGCCAGCCAGCGTCTGGCTGGAAGACGACAGGACCGGCCAGTTCGAACTGGCCACTAGCGAAGGGCTGGGCCAACTTAATTGGAATGCACCGGCGCAGGCGGGCGCCCTGGCTGCGCACGACCCCACGCGTTTGCCCGCGCGGTTGCCTGCGCGTTTGCATGATATCGCACGCCTGCTCGGCGCCTCGCTGCCGGCCGGCTGCGCGCACGCGGCCATCTATCCCGAAGGCTTCGCCTTCTGCCCCGAGTGCGGACGCCCGCTGGAACGCTTCGCCGGGCGCCGCCAGCACCTGCCCGACTGGTGGGGACCCCATGCCGATGCGCTGCTGCCGCGTCATGTGCCGCACGGGCTGCCGGTCACCTCGCTGGCCCTTGGCGACAGCCTCGAGGAGCGGCCGGCCGCGCCCGTGATCGGCCGCTTCGACGAGGCCATGCCGACGCCGCCCAACGCCCATTGCGTGTTTGCCGCCGCCGGCTACGGGTTTCCCGAGCAGCGCCTGCTGGCGCTGGCGCCGGGCCGCGGCGTGCTGCAATACTGGGATCCGCTGGCCGAGCTATGGCAGGTGCTGCAGCCCGAGGACGGCGCCGCCGACCTGAGTTTTACCGCGTCCGACTACGGCTGGCTGCCGGTCGCCAGCCTCGGGCACGCGCCGCGGCGCGGCGAAGTCGCGCTGCTGCCCACCGCGCACGGCCTGCGCCGCCTGTGGATCAACCCGGTCAGCGAAACCTACCGCACCGAGACCCTGCTGGCCGCGCCGCTGGTAGCGGCACCGGGCACGATGCGGCGCCACATCGCCTGCCTGGCGCGCAATCCGGGCGGCGGCGTCAGCCTGTATGCGCTGGATGCCGACCTGGCCCCAGCACCGGCCCAGGATTGCGGCGCGTTGCCGCTGAGCGGCTGGAGCCGGCCGGTCGGCTACGACGGCCGCCTGCTGTGGCTGCACCCCGAAGGGCAGCTGGCCTGGCGTCCGGGCGAGGCGCCGCGATTCCTGCCTTGGCCCGATACCTGGCTGCCCAGCCTCGACCTCGGCGGTCCGACCCTGAGCCGCGACGGCCGCATGTGGCTGATCGGGCATGACGGCCAGTCGTACTGCTTCCTCGAGCTCGGCACTGAATCGGGCACAAACGCGCCCCAGCGCGAACGCATCGACGGCGCGCGCCTGGGCTTCGCCAACCTGCTGTTCCGGCGCGGCCACCCGGTGCTGGACGAACCGTGGTCGGGCGAGCACGTCGAAGACCAGGGCGAGGACGATTCGCTGGTCTTGCCGCTGCTGCGCAGCTTCAACAACAACCGCAGCCAGCCGAGCGGGCTGGTGATGCGCTTCCACAAATACACCGGCCGCGCGGAAGACGCGCTGGCCAACCGCGTGATCCCGCGCACCACGGTGGAATGGATCGGCCGCAGCAACGTGATCCTCGACGAGATCGCGCGCCTGGCCCGTCCGCACGAATGCGTGCCCTTCGTGTACGCCAACCGGCTCTGGCTGCACCATCCCGACTGGAACCGGATCCGCGGCTGGCACCTGGAAGCGCTGACGTGAGCGGCCGGACGCTGTCTCACCTGACGTCACGGGCCGCGCTGGTGCTGGGCGGCGCGCTTGGCCTTACCCTGGGCGTCGCGCAGCCTGTTCTGGCAGTGCCGCAGGTGGTGCTGGTCCAGAACTCGGGCTGGATGGAACCCTTCTACAGCGACCCCAAGTCGCAGTTCAAGCCGCTGGTGGCGGCGCTGGCCGGCAGCGTGGCGCAGCAGGGCGACGCGCTGGTGCTGGCCGCCTTCAACCAGTCGCGTCCCGGGGCACCGTCGCCGAAAGGGCTGCTTTCGGAAAAAGTCGATGCCAAGACCGTGCAGGCGCACGTCGGGGCGGCGCTGGCCGGGCTGGACCTGGCGCGCAAGCCGGGTGGCGCTGCCCTGGCCGACACCGACCTCGGCGAAGCCGTCAACGCCGCCGTCACCCAGGTCCTGCAAGGCAAGCCGGGCCTGGTCTGGCTGGTCACCAACAACCGCAACAGCCCCAACAACGACCAGGCCACGAGTGCGCGCAACCGCGAGTTTTATACGCTGATCCACCGCGGCCAGGCCATCGACAAGGCGCTGGCCTGGCCGCTGCGCATGCAGGTCGAGGGTCCGCACTACCGCGCCAACGGCTTGATGATCTATGTGTTCGCGGTCGGGCGCGAAGGCGCGCAGGCACTCGACCGCCTGCTGGCCGCCGGGCGCATCCAGCGCGTGATCACCGAGCCGCCGGCGCGCCTGAAGCCGCTGGACCGCGATACGGTGCGCCTGGTGCCGCGCAAAGTGGAGAACGCGCCCGGCGTCGACTTTTCGATGGATGCGAACGGCTTGCTGCGCGCCGACGTCGCCCCCGATGCGCGCAGCCCCAGCGCCAGCATCCGCTGGAACCTCGAGAACACGATTTACCCGTACACGATCGCCGGCGCCTCGATCGCGGCGCGCTCGGTGCTCGGTGGCGAAAACCGCCGGATCGCGCTGGCAAACAATAGCGTGGGACGGCTGGCGCCGGGCCAGGCCGCGCCGCTGGCCTCGACCATGCAGCTGCCGGTGGCACAGCTGCCCGGCAAATGGTCGCTGGCGGCGCTGCAGTCGGCCGGCTCGGCCTATGTGCTGCCGGGACGGATCGAACTCCAGCTGCAGGGCCAGCGCCTGGAACTGTCGCAGGCTTTTCGCGAGCGCATGGCGGCGCTGTTCCCCGGCGACCCGCTGCCCGACATTTTCACGCCCCCCGGCGAGATCCAGGCCTCGACCGCGGTGCTGCCGATCGAGGTGCGCGTGCACTACGGGTCCGGCCCGCTGTTGGCCGCGATTTGCGCGGCGCTGGCGCTGCTGGGATTGGGCGCGGGCGCTGCCTATGCCTATGCCCGACCGCGCCGCGTGGTGCTGACGGTGGAAGACGAACTGCGCACCGTGCATACCCGCGCCGGGGCCACGCAACCGATCTACGACAAGGCGGGCCAGCAGGTGGCGCGCCTGAAGACGACCCTGTTCGGCAACCAGCTGCTCGACCTGCGCGAAGGCGCGCAGGTCCGGCTGGGCAGATAAATACAAAGGATACCCATGCAAGACCACACCAGCCAACCCGCCCAGCCCACCGCCACGCCGAGTGCCGATCCCGGCTTCAAGCTGCCGGGCCAGACCCCCGACGAGGGCATGCCCAAGACCACGCCCGATACCGCCCGCCAGCCGGTCGAGATCGCGCCCGGCGGCGCCACCGATCCGTCGGCCGCGCCGCTGCGCGACACCTCGGCGCGCGACCTGGCGATTTCCGGCGCCGTGTTCCTGGTCCTGCTCATCATCTACTTCTTCGTGCGTAACGCCTACGTGCACCACCTGGTCGTGCGCCGGGTGTCGCCGTCGTCGGCGGGGAGTGCCGGCTGGCTGCTGTTCGTCGGGCTGGGCTTCCTGTCGCTGGCCGCGGTGCTGGCGATCGTGAACGCCGCCAAATACCTGACGCTCGCGATTACCGGGCCGCTGGTGCTGGTCGGCGTAGTGACGCTGGTGGCGGCGCTGTTCGTCGGCCGCCGCTAAATAAAAGGATTCAAGATGGCAGATTTTCCCGATCCGGCAACGCTGAACGCCAACAACAAAGCCGAGTTAAAAGTCGACCTGCGCCCGACGCTGTTCATCGGCGCCGGCGGCACCGGCATGGAAGTCATGATGCGCATCCGGCGCAGGATTCTCGCGGCGGTGTGGAACCGCCAGCACCCGACGCGGGTGGAGTCGCTGGCCGACTTCCCGGTGGCGCGCTTCCTGCACTTCGACCTCGACAACAACGCCATCATCGACGAGGGCAAGTCGCAGCGCACCGACCCGTGGTTCGAGCTGGTCAAGCTGACCGACGAGGAGCGGCTCGTCGAGCCGCTCGACCTGCCGCAATATCACGAGTCGGACGACAGCCTGGCGCGGTTCCCCCTCATCGAAAGCTGGATGCCGCTGCGCCCGAAAAAACTGCGCTCGCTCGGCATCGACCCGTCCAAGGGCGCCGGCCAGATCCGCGCGCTGGCGCGGCTCTACCTGTTCGACAAGTATCCCAAGCTGCGTGGCCGCATCAAGGGCGCGCTGAATTTCCTGAGCAGTAACGCCGGCATCGAACGCAAGGAAAATTACCAGCGCCTCGGCCTGCAGGTCGATACCTCCAAGTTCCGCATCGTCGTCATCGCCTCCAATGCCGGCGGCACCGGCGCCGGCAGCGCGATCGACCTGGGTTGGATCGCCAAGGCCATCGCACGCCAGGAAGTGTCGGACAGCCAGGTCGACCTGGTGATGTTCCTGCCCTCGGGCTACGCCAAGGCCAACAAGGAGCGCACCGAGGCCAATGCCTATGCCACCCTGATGGAACTCGAGACCACGATGCGCGACATGAACGCGCAGGTCCGCTGGATGGATCCGGACAGCGTGGTCGGGCGCGGCACGCCCTTCGACGACGTGTATTTCGTCGACACCGCCAACCTGGCCAACAAGGCGACCCAGGACGTGAAGGATGTCTACCAGATGGTGGCGGACACCTTGTTCGAAGACTTCGCCTCGGCCGATTTCGCCAACCGCAAGCGCTCGGTCGCGGTCAACCAGCAGCAGCACAAGCTCGGCCCCTACAACCCGCGCGTGCCGGAAGCGCGCTTCGGCGAGATGCGCCTGTCCTATTCGAAGGTGTATTCGGCCTTCGGCCAGGCCGTGCTCGACACCCAGCAAAGCCTGCGTGACGACATCCGCGCCTACGAACTGGCGGCGCTGATGGTCAAGGCTTTCTTTGGCCTGGCCGGCACTGATGGCGCGCGACCGCGCAGTGCTACTGATCATGAACGCGATGCCTTCATGCGCGAGCAGATGGGCATGGCCGAGCACCCGTTCTCGGAATTCCCGGACTTCCGCAAGGGCACCGTCGACGTCACGCCTTTCCAGGAATACGCGCTGACCGACATGCTGCTGATGGACCGCGACCAGCGCTCGCTGCTGGAGCGGATCGAGAGCAAGGTACAGCTCGAGATCGACCGCATCATGGCCTCGTACGACCTGAAACTGTGGCGCGAGAAGGTGGTCGAGCTGCTGCCCAACCTGGAGCGCGACGCCATCCGCGAAGCCGGCGCCACCGCCGAGACCAGCGAAGACCGCATCAAGCGCCACACCGGCGAACTGCTGGCCAACCTGCGCCTGGGCGTGCGCGGGCGCCTGTACATGCTGCTCGACGACCGCAAGCAGGGCGGCCTGGAATTCGTGCTGTCGCTGCTGGAGCAGGTCAAGGCGCGCCTCAACCAGCGCGACCTGGCCAACGTCCAGCGCAACGGCAAGCGCTACCGCGACATCCGCGATGCCCTGCGCACGCGCCAGGTCGAGGAATCGCTGAACAACCTGACCCAGGCGGCCAGCCGCCTGTTCGGCAAGGATGCCCAGGCGCGCGAAGTGATGAACCACCTGAAGCGCGACATCGCCGACTTCCTGCGCTTCCATTTGCTGGCGGTGGCGGCCGGCCAGGCGGTCGAGGTCATGCACAGCATGTCGGCCTGGCTGGGCAATCCGCAGGCGCCCGACGAGCAGGGGCAGGTGCAGTGGAGCGGCATCGCCGGCGAATTCCAGGAAGGCCGGCGCGCGGTGCAGGCCATGCTGGGTGCGGTCGACCAGCGCATCGGCCAGCTGCGCGCCGACGCCCGCCACGAGCACGCCACCTACATCAAGCTGGCCAGCGACGTGCTGCCGGAACCGGTACGCCTGAACGGCGCCGTCGATGGCTGGAGCGAGGAAGTCCTGAACGAATTCGGCGGTTCGGCGCGCCTGTTCCCGCAGCTCGGCGACGAGCGCCTGCGCGCCGACCTGCTGCTCAAATTGTTCCGGCGCGCGCAGACCCACCTGAGCGCCGAGCATGCGGCCGGCAGCGAGCCGGGCGACCCGCTGCTGGAGCGCCTGGGCGCGATGTCGCCGCAGGAGCGCCACCGCGTGTTCAGCGAATGGATCCGCAGTGCCATGCCCTGGATTAACGCGCGCTTCTCGGCCGAGTTCACGCCCAGCGCCGACCAGTTCAAGTGCTTCATCGGCGTCGGCGATCCGGTGGCCTGGCGTCGCATGGAGGCCGAGATCCGCGGCGCCGTGCCGACCGGCTTCCTGC
>JAKOOD010000377.1 GCA_022701635.1 Burkholderiaceae bacterium
AGCCCCTGTAGATCTGGATCGTGTGGTACTCGACCTAGTTATGCCACACCATATGTCCGCTATGCGATTGCTCGTGCAGCGCCTGGGCATTGGCCGGGCTCTGAAGCAAGAGCCATGCGAACAGAAACAAAACGGTTTTCATGTCGGTTCTCCGTTCGGCTCAATCGATGGTCCAGTGGAGACTGAGATGGTGGCGCGTGTAGCAACCGGGGCCTGGGTGGCCCGGCTGGCACCATTCCTCGATCGCTATCGGCCTTTGGCTGTCGTAGGCGAAGCCGTTGTCGAGGGAGTTACCGACTGGGAAATTCGGATAGGCGGTAATCGTCACCACATAACTGCCCAAAGCAAGTGCCGGCAGGGCAATTCCCGAATCGCGCATCGTCTGGAAGGGGCTGAACGTCGGGTTGTCGTCGTTCACGGCCACCAGCACACCGTTGTGCCACACGGCGATGATCGGATCGAGATTGGCGCTGCCGGCATAGCTGTCGGTCCACACCCGCAGGTTGCCCGTCCCCGTGGCAATGGGAATGGTGGCGTATTCGACCTGGTTGTGATCTTCGAGGTGCCCGGTGTACGATTGTTCGTTGACGACCTGCGCCCGGGCCGGCGCCTGCAATGACAGGGCTACGAGCAGGAACAAAGCGATTTTCATGTCGACTCTCCGTAGGTGCGCCGCGCGGGCGGCCATACCAGTCTAGCCAGCCCGTCCGTGTCCGCCTGCGCCTATGTCAAATGAATGAACCTTGGCCGCATGCGTGCGCCACCTTGAAACTCCGCTTCGGCAACCTCATATCGTGTCCCTTACAAGAAGCCACCAGGCCCCAGCCCATGACCCAATACTTTGAAATCCACCCGGTCGACCCGCAGCAGCGCCTGATCCGGCAGGCGGCCCAGATGATCCAGTCCGGCGGTATCGGCGCCGTGCCGACCGATTCGGCCTATTCCCTGGTCTGCCGCCTCGACGACAAGACCGCGGTCGAGAAGCTGCGCCGCATCCGCGGCGTCGACGACAAGCACCACCTGACGCTGCTGGTGCGCGACCTGTCCGAGATCGCGACCTATGCCCGCGTCGACAACCGCCAGTACCGCCAGCTGAAGTCGGCCTTGCCAGGTCCCTACACGGTGATCCTGGAAGCGACCAAGGAAGTGCCGCGCCGGCTGTCGCATCCGTCACGCAAGACGATCGGCGTGCGGGTGCCGGAAAACCCGATCCTGCTGGCGCTGCTGGAAGAGGTGGGCGAGCCGCTGATCGGCACCACGCTGCAGCTGCCCGGCGACGACCACATGCTGTCCGATCCGGACGAGGTGCGCGAGCGCCTCGATAAACAGATCGAGGTCGTCATCGACGGCGGCGCCGGCACGCTGGAGCCGACCACCATCATCGACCTGTCCGGCGACGAACCGGTGCTGCTACGCGAAGGACGCGGCGATCCGGCCGTATTCGGTCTCTAGAGATCGGGCTTCAAATTCGGCAATCCAGCCGTCAATTCGGCCTGACGGGATGCATCGCCCCGTCCACGGCCGCTTGCTCTGATAAAATCCCGGGTTATGGATGAACTTATACGTAACCTGGCGGTCTACGCACTGCCTGTCCTCTTCGCGCTCACGATGCACGATGCCGCCCAGGCCTTCGTCGCACGCCGCCTTGGAGACAACACCGCCCACGCTGCCGGACGCACCACCTTGAATCCGCTGGCCCACATCGACCCGGTCGGGACGATCGTGATCCCGGTGGTCATGTACCTGATGACGAGCTTCGTCTTCGGCTATGCCAAGCCGCTGCCCCTCAACTACGGCCAGATGCGCCATCCGAAGCGCGACATGGCTTTCGTGGCGCTGTCCGGCCCGGCCGCCAACTTCGTGATGGCGCTGATCTGGCTGATCTTCGGCATCCTGCTGCAATACTTCCAGGTCGGCGAATCCTTCCCCAACCTGGTGGCCAAGGCCGGCGTGCAGGTCAACCTGTGGCTGATGGCTTTCAACCTGCTGCCGATCCCGTCGATGGACGGCGGCCGCATCGTGTTCAGCCTGTTGCCGCAGAAGGCCGCCTACCAGTTCGCACGTCTCGAACCCTATGGCTTCCTGATCCTGCTGGCGCTGATCCTGCTGAAAGTGGTGACGATCTGGCTGTTCTTCGTCGGTTCGATCGCCGGCAAACTGTTGTACCTGATCGCCTCGCCGCTGATCCTGCTTTTGAGTTGAGGCCGCGATGTTCCCCGACCGCGTCGTCTCCGGCATGCGCCCCACGGGGCTGATGCACCTGGGCCACTACCATGGCGCGCTCAAGAACTGGATCCGCCTGCAATCCGAGCTGCCCTGCCTGTTCTTCGTGGCCGACTGGCATGCGCTGACGACGCACTACGAGGAACCGGGCGTCATCGAAAAGAATACCTGGGACATGGTGGTCGACTGGCTGGCGGCCGGCGTCGATCCGTCCCAGGCCACGCTCTTCATCCAGTCGCGCGTGCCCGAGCATGCCGAGCTGCACCTGCTGCTGTCGATGGCGACGCCGCTGGGCTGGCTGGAGCGCGTGCCGACCTACAAGGACCAGATCGAGAACCTGGCCGGGCGCGACCTCGCCACCTACGGTTTCCTCGGCTACCCGCTGCTGCAGGCGGCCGACGTGCTGATCTACCGCGCGACCCAGGTGCCGGTGGGCGAGGACCAGGTGCCGCACGTCGAGATGATGCGCGAGATCGTACGCCGCTTCAATGGGCTGTACGGCAAGGAAGCGGGCTTCGAGCAAAAGGCGCTCGACGCCGTCAAAAAGCTCGGCAGCAAGCGCGCCCGCCTGTACGCCGAGCTGCGCAGCGCCTGGCACCAGGAGGGCGACGGCGCCGCGCTGGCGCAGGCGGAAGCGATGCTGGATGAAGCCGGCAGCCTGTCGAATATCGACCGCGAGCGCCTGTTCGGCTACCTGAAAGGCAGTGGCAAGATCATCCTGGTCGAGCCGGACGTGGCGCTGACCGGCGCCGCGCGCCTGCCGGGCCTGGACGGCCGCAAGATGAGCAAAAGCTACGGCAACGCGATCTCGCTGCGCGAAGACCCGGCGGCCGTCACCAGGAAGATCCGCACCATGCCGACCGACCCCGCGCGCGTGCACCGCAGCGATCCGGGCGATCCGCTCAAGTGCCCGGTGTGGCAGCTGCACGAAGTATATTCCGATGCCGCGACCCGCAAATGGGTCATGCAGGGCTGTACCAGCGCCGCCATCGGCTGCCTGGACTGCAAGCAGCCGGTGGTGGAGGCTGTGCTGGCCGAGCAGGAACCGATGCACGAACGCGCGCAGCAATACCTGGACGATCCGAGCCTGGTCCGCGCGATCGTCGCCGACGGCTGCGACAAGGCGCGCAAGCTGGCCCAGGAAACCATGCGCGACGTGCGCGAGACCATGGGTCTCTCCCATTTGAGCTGACTGAAAGGAACACCATGCACGCACCGACTGAGCAGGCCTCGGCCTGGGTCCGGCGCTGGGCGCCGCTGATCCGCCATGGCGAAGTGCTCGACCTGGCCTGTGGCGGCGGCCGCCATGCGCGCCTGCTGGCCGCGCTCGGCCACACCGTGATCGCGCTCGACCGCGATGCCGGCGCGCTGGCGCGCATCGAAGCCGGCGAGCACGGCGACGACATCACCACCGTCGAATACGACCTGGAAGCGCCGGGCGCCGCCTGGCCGTTCGCGCCGCACAGCCTGGCCGGCATCGTGGTCACCAACTACCTGTACCGTCCGCTGCTGCCGTCGCTGTGCGCCTCGCTGGCGCCGGATGGCATCCTGATTTATGAAACCTTTGCGCGCGGGAACGAAGTGTTCGGCAAACCGTCCAACCCGGACTTCCTGCTGATGCCCAGCGAGCTGATGGGCCTGTCAGGCCGCGCCGGCTTGCGCGTGCTCGGGTTCGAGGATGGGGTGGTGCAGGAACCCAAGCCGGCGCGGGTGCAGCGGGTGTGCGCCGCCGGGCCGGCATTCGACCTGGGCACCGCGAAACTGGATTTGTAACCGGCTGTAAGAATCGCCGTCGTGGTGCCCCGAACTGAGCCATTTATGTGGCATGGAATGAACCATAAGCGCGGACGATCCGCTACAATCAGACTTTTATTTATTAACAGCACGGTCCACTGATTATGATTAAGGGCAGCATAGTAGCAATCGTCACTCCGATGTTCGAGGACGGCAGCCTGGATAAAGACAGCTTGCGCAAGTTGCTAGACTGGCACGTCGCGGAAGGCACGGACGGCATCGTCATCGTCGGCACCACCGGCGAGTCGGCCACCGTCAGCCCGGAGGAGCACTGCGAACTGATCAGGTTGACGGTCGAGCACATCGCCGGCCGGATCCCGGTGATCGCCGGCTCGGGCGGCAATTCCACCGCGGAAGCGATCGCACTGACCCGCCATGCGAAGGACGTCGGCGCCGATGCCACGCTGCAGGTGGTCCCGTATTACAACCGTCCGACCCAGGAAGGCATGTACCGCCACTTCAAGGCGATTGCCGAAGCGGTCGACATCCCGGTCATCCTGTACAACGTGCCGGGCCGTACCGTGGCCGACATGGCCAACGAGACCGTGCTGCGCCTGTCCAGCGTCGATAACATCGTCGGCATCAAGGATGCGACCGGCAACATCGGCCGCGGTGGCGAGCTGCTGCGCATGGTCGACAAGTCCTTCGGCGTGTATTCGGGCGACGACGCCAGCGCGGTCGCGCTGATGCTCTGCGGCGGCGCCGGCAACATCTCGGTCACCGCCAACGTGGCGCCGCGCCTGATGAAGGAAATGTGCGACGCAGCACTGTCCGGCCAGGCCGCACGTGCCGTCGAGATCAACAACCGCGTGCTGTCGCTGCACAGCAAGCTGTTTGTCGAACCGAATCCGGTTCCGGTCAAATGGGCGCTGACCGAAATGGGCAAGATGCCGTCTGGGTTGCGCCTGCCACTGGCACCCCTGTCCGCGCAATATCACGATACCGTTCGCGCCGCGTTGCGCGAGTCCGGCGTCCTTTGATGACTCGAGCTTTAACCATATGACGAATTGCAAGACTATGACCCGCACCCTCGCGCTGACCGCCATGGCGCTCAGCCTGGCTGCGTGCACGACCGTGTTCGAATCCGACAAGGTGGACTACAAGGCGACCAAGAAGGCCGCACCCCTGGACGTCCCGCCCGACCTGACCCAGCTCCAGAAGGACAACCGCTATGCCGTGCCGGATGGCCGCGGCGTCGCCACCGCATCGGGCTTCCAGCAGCAGCGCGATGCCAACGGCACGGTCACCGCGCCGGTTGGCGTGCCGGCCGCGACGGGCGATGCGATCGGCCCGGTCTCGACCGATGCCGTGCGCATCGAGCGCGCCGGTAACGAGCGCTGGCTGGTGGTCAAGCAGACGCCGGAGCAGCTGTGGCCGCAACTGCAGCAGTTCTGGACCGATGCCGGCTTTACGCTGGACATGGAGTCGCCGCAGACCGGCGTCATGGAAACCAACTGGAACGAGAACCGTTCCAAAATCCCGCAGGACATCCTGCGCCGGACCATCGGCCGCGTGTTCGACTCGGCCTATTCGACCGGCGAGCGCGACAAGTACCGCACCCGCCTCGAGCGCCGTCCGGATGGCGCCACCGAGATCTACATCAGCCACCGCGGCGCCGAAGAAGTGCTGACCGGTCCGCAGAAGGAAGTCGCGACCTGGACCGTGCGTCCGAACGATCCGGGCCTGGAAGCCGAATTCCTGGGTCGCCTGGTCGCCAAGCTGAACGGCGTCAAGGTCAAGGAAGCCACCACTGCCGTCGCCAACGCCACGCCGGAAGCCCAGCACGCCAAGCTGGCAAACGGCAAGGTCACCGTCGACGAAGGCTTCGACCGCGCATGGCGCCGCGTCGGCCTGGCGCTGGACCGCGTCGGCTTCACCGTCGAAGACCGCGACCGCGTGCAGGGCATCTACTTCGTGCGCTATGTCGATCCGGACTCGGTCAAGAAGGACGGCTTCTTCAGCAAGCTGTTCGGTAGCGAAGACAAGAACAAGGAAGCGCAGCGTTACCGTGTGCTGGTCTCGGCCGTGCCGAATGCCACCACCAGCGACATCAGCGTGCAGACCAACGACGGCAAGCCGGAAACGACGGCGACCGGTGCCAAGATCCTGCAACTGCTGACGGATGAACTGAAATGACCGTTTGAACGGTTATTAAAAAACCGGCCCATCGAGGCCGGTTTTTTTATGGCTGGCGCTTATGTATTCATCACCGCAATGTCACCGTCTACAAAATCGCGGGCGAAAAAAAACCGGCCCGCAGGCCGGTTCAATGCAGCAAGGCTGATTACTTCGATGCCGGAGCAGCAGCAGCCGAAGCGGCGTCAGCAGCAGCCGAAGCAGCCGAAGCGGCAGCCGAAGCGGCCGAAGCAGCAGCGTCAGCAGCGGCCGGCGAAGCAGCGGTGGTGTCGGTGGTTGCCGGAGCAGCGACGGTTGCGTCAGCAGCCGGAGCGGCCGGAGCGGCAGCCGGAGCAGCGGTGGTTTCAACAGCCGGAGCAGCGGCCGGAGCTTCTTCTTTCTTGCTGCAAGCAGCCAGAGCAACAGCCAGCAGGGAAACGATCAGCAGGGATTTTTTCATGGTTTTTCCTTAATTAATTCAAAAGTAAGTACTTCTGTTGCGATGAATAATTACCGGTAATTATCGCTCGTCAGGAATTCTCGTAGCTTTCTTAACTTTGGAAAAAGTGCATACGGACAACGGAACCTTCCTAACCCGATATTATAGCCAAATTTACTGATTCGCAACAGAAAACACGTGCCAAACTGGAACTGTTGCCTCATATAGCAACGTTCATTTTGTTACAAGATGTGACGACCGTTTTACACGTTGCGGTATGGAAAATCTGATATGCATTGGCGTTGCTGCCAATCAAAGCCCGGTTACCGTCGCGTGCAGGCCGGGAAGGGATTCGGCCCAGATCGCATTGAAGCGTTCGCGCGGCAGGTCGGCCTCGTCCGGCGCATCGAAGGCGGCGGCGCCGCGGAGGTGGTCGCTATGGAAGCGGCGCACCACGTGGGTGGCGTCGGCGATAGCGAAGGAATCGGTCAGCTGGCGCAGGCCGCGCGGCGTCACACGGCACTCGATGCGGTGGCTGTAGTCGCGCAGCAGGCGCAAGAAACGCGGGGCGTTGCGCTCCAGCCAGGCGCTTTCGTGCATCGCCAGGCGCAGCGTGCCGCCGGCATGCAGGAAGCGGCGCAGTTCGGATTCCGTTTCCGGGGTGCCGAGCGTGAACAGGGCAAAGTCAGTATCGAACAGGTCGAGCGTGACACGCGCCCGCGCCAGCAGGCTGCGCAGCTCCTGCTGGAACTGCGTACGGGTGTCGAAACGCGCTGTCCTGGGTTCGCTCATGCGCTTGGATCAAGCTGGTTTGAATCAGGCCAGTTCGAGCCAGCCGTCCTGGTACCAGGTGTACAGCGCTTCCAGCACGTCGTCGGACGCCTTGTCGAGCAGGCTGCCGTCCAGGCCGCGCTGGTTGGCCAGCACGTCCAGCACGGCCTTGTCGGCGCGGCCCACGGCAAACGATTCGCCGTTGATGAACACGTGCTTGCCGCGGTACAGCATCAGGGTCTTGGCCGACAGCTTGAGGCCGCGCTTGGCCGCCTGCTCCATGAAGCGGCCGACCGGCAGCGGCTTGGCCACCGGCGTGAAGAACACGTTGTGCTTCGGCTCGGACAGGTGTTCGCCCAGGAAGATGGCGACGTCTTCCTCGTCCCAGCGCACCTTGTTCAACTCTTCGGTGATGGTGTCGAGCATGTGGCGCGGGATCTCGGCCGGGTTCTTGGCCGGCTGCAGGCCGGGGTCGGCATAGCGGCCCGGCAGGTCGATCGAATCGGCCATGAATTGCAGGAAGGCTTCGCCCAGCTCCTGGTACGAGGGCGAGCGGAAGCCGATCGAATAGGTCATGCATTCGCCCTCGGCCACGCCGTCATGGGCATAGTGCGGCGGCAGGTAGAGCATGTCGCCCGGTTCCAGCACGAATTCCTGCTCGGCCTCGAAGTTGGCCAGGATCTTCAGCGGCAAGCCTTCGACCACGCTCAGGTCCTTCTGCGCGCTGATGCGCCAGCGGCGCTTGCCCTGCGCCTGCAGCAGGAACACGTCGTAGGAGTCGAAGTGAGGACCGACGCCGCCGCCGTCGGTGGCGAAACTGACCATCAGGTCGTCCAGGCGCGCGTCCGGGGCGAAACGGAACTGGCGCAGCAGGGCATCGGCTTTCGGCTCGTGCAGGTTGACCCCTTGCACCAGCATCGTCCATTCGCGCTGCGTGCGCGGCGGCAGTTCGGCCAGCGGGCCATGCTGCATGTCCCAGTTGCCGTCGGCGCCCTGGGTCACCAAACGCGACTCGACGTGGTTGAGCTTGGCGAGTTCGGCCAGCTTGTCGAACTTCAGGAGCGGCTTAAAATCAGGTATCGCCTGACGGATCAGGAGCGGTTTCTTGTGCCAGTAGTCGCGCAGGAACTGGGCGGGCGTGATATTGCCGAGGAGCTGTAATTTTTGCATGCGCCATTATAACCAGCCCGCAGTCGGGAATTGCGATACCAAGGTTATAATCGGAACCTTATATCTACGAAAGGAAGCGCAATGAAGATTGCCCAGAATACGGTCGTGACGGTCAACTACAAACTGTCGGACGCCCAGAACAACCTGATCGAAGACGGTGCCCAGCCGATGGTGTACCTGCACGGCGGCTACGAGAACACGCTGCCGAAGATCGAAGAGGAACTGGACGGCAAGGACGTGGGCTACGCGTCGACCCTCCAGATCGAGCCGGAAGACGCCTTCGGCGACTACGACCCGAACCTGCTGAAGGTCGAAGAGCGCAACCGCCTGCCGGAGCCGATCGAAGTCGGCATGCAGTTCGAAGGCATGGCCGAAGGTGGCGACGACGAGCCGGTCATCTTCACCGTGACCGAAGTGGCGGACGACAAGGTCGTGCTGGACGGTAATCACCCGCTGGCCGGCATGGCCCTGCGCTTCGAGCTGTCGGTGATCGACGTCCGCGCCGCTACCGAAGAGGAAATCGCGCACGGCCACGTGCACGGTGCCCATGGCCACGACCATGGCGATGCGCCGGAAGACAGCGAAGAAGGTGACCATTTCCGTAGCCAGCCACTGCAGTAAAAGATAGCACGGCACGTCGGTAGGGTGGACGGGGTACGCCAGGCAGTCGCCTGAAGTACGAACGTCCACGCGTCGATTGCCGGCGGCGCCGCCGTCGTTCACGACAACGGTACCGGCGCGTGACCGAATCCGTAGCGTGGGCTCCCCGAGCCCACGCAGACGTCGCGTCATACCGGTAGACGCGTGGGCACGGGGTGCCCACCCTACGGCGCTTCGACCTTGAACAGGTTCCTGGCGCCCGGGTCCACCTCCACCTCGAGCGCCGTCGCGCCGGTGGACAGGTGGCCCACATTGCCCCGCCATTCGATCGCCGGCTTCGCGCCCTTGGCCGGCGCGGCCGTATCGACCAGCAGCACCTTGCCCTGGAATTTCTGTGCCAGCGCCACCACCTGGCGCCGCGTCTCGGCGAAGCCGTCGTTGTCCGGCACCGCACGCCGCAGCAGCGCCCGGAAGCCGGTCGGCTGCGACAGCGCCTTCAAATCGCCTTCCGAGAACAGCACCACCGCTTCCAGCTTGTCGCGCTTGGCGATGGCGAACAGCCGGTTCAGCCAGAAGCGGTTGGCCACCAGGCGGTCTTCGTACTCGCTGTTGCGCCCGGCCTCCATGATGTAGTGATTGTTGTTGGCCGGCAGGTTGACGGTGGCGTACAGCACCTTGCCCATCGACCAGTGGGCGTTCTCCGCATAGCTGCGAAAGCGTGGGCTCATCGACAGCCGCGTCAGGGGCAGCTTGCGCGCGCCGAGCGAGGACGGCTCGCCATAGAACAGTTCGCGCACGCGGTTCAGGCGTTCGATCGCATTGGTGCGGCCGGCGCTGTTGCGGCACTCGGTCCAGTCGCTGCCGGCGGGCAGCACCACCATCGGACGCTTGGCGTCGTCGAACAGTTCGCGCCGTTGCTGGTACAGCTTGTCGCTGCAGGGCTCAGCGGTGGCCTTGATGCCGGTGACGACCACGAAGGCGGTCGATTTGTCGTCGGTCTCGTCGATCGCCTTTTTCAGGCGACTCTCGCCGCCATCGTTGAAGCTGTGGCCGATGAGGGCGAAGCGGTGCGTGCCGTCTTCCCTGATGTCGGCCTTCTTGTCGTCCTTGTCCTTGGGCGCGGCTGCACAGGCGCCGCCGGCGAGCAGGGCGGCGCACAGCAGGGTACTCAGGCGCAGGCGGACACGCGGCATCGGCATCAGGCGGCAGCCGCCAGTCGCTTCAGCTCGTACAGGCGCTCGAGCGCCTCGCGCGGGGTGAGCGCGTCCGGATCGATCTGGTCGAGCAGGTCCAGCGCCGCCGATTCCAGCGCTGCGGCGACGACGGGTACCTGCTGGGCCACCTGCGTCGTGTCTTCCGCCGGCGTTTCCGCATCGCTTGTTTCTTCCATCTTGGGCGGCGCGGCAAACAGGTCCAGCTGCGGCGTCGCCGCATCCAGCGCCTGCGATTCCAGGCGCGCCAGGTGCTTGCGCGCGGCGCGGATCACGGTCGGCGGCACGCCGGCCAGCTGCGCCACCTGCAAGCCGTAGCTCTGCGACGCCGGCCCGTCCTGCACCGCGTGCAGGAACACGATGCTGTCCTTGTGCTCGACCGCCGACAGGTGCACGTTGACCGCGCTCGGATGCGCCTCCGGCAACTGGGTCAATTCGAAGTAGTGGGTCGCGAACAAGGTAAAACTGCGGCTGACGTCGATCAGGTGGCGCGCGATCGCCCACGCCAGCGCCAGGCCGTCGAAGGTCGAGGTGCCGCGCCCGACTTCGTCCATCAGCACCAGCGAATGGTCGGTGGCGCCGTTCAGGATGGTCGCCGATTCGGTCATCTCGACCATGAAGGTGGAGCGTCCGTTGGCCAGGTCGTCGGACGCGCCGATGCGGGTGAAGATGCGGTCGATCGGGCCGATGCTGGCGCTCGTCGCCGGCACGTAGCTGCCGATGTAGGCCAGCAGCGTGATCAGGGCCACCTGGCGCATGAAGGTCGATTTGCCGCCCATGTTCGGACCGGTGATCAAGAGCAGTCGACGGTCGTCGGACAGGCGGCAATCGTTGGCGATGAAGCGCTCGATCTGGTTTTCCACGACCGGATGGCGGCCCTCGACGATGGTGAGGCAGGGCGCCTCCACCAGCTGCGGCGCGCACCAGTTGCTGCGCTGGGCGTGCGCGGCCAGCGCCACCAGCGTGTCGATCTGAGCGATGCCGGAGGCAATGCGCTGCAGGCAGCCGATGTGCGGCGCCAGGTCGGCCAGCAGCACATCGTACAGCAGCTTTTCGCGTGCCAGCGCGCGGTCCTGCGCCGACAGCGCCTTGTCCTCGAAGGCCTTCAGCTCGGGCGTGATGTAGCGCTCGCAGTTCTTCAGCGTCTGGCGGCGCCGGTAATCCTCGGGCACCTTGTCGGCCTGGCCGTTGGTGACCTCGATATAAAAACCGTGCACGCGGTTGTACTCGACGCGCAGGTTGGCGATGCCGGTACGCGCGCGCTCGCGCGCCTCCAGCTCGACCAGGAACTGGCCGGCGTTCTCGGACAGCGCGCGCAGCTCGTCCAGCTCGGCATCGAAGCCGGGCGCGAACACGCCGCCGTCGCGCACCATCGCCGCCGGCTCCTCGGCCACGGCGCGCACCAGCAGGTCGACGCAGGCTTCCGGCACCGCGATCGCATCATGGATGGCGCGCAGCAGCGAGGAGTCGCCGGGGATGAAGCAGCTCGCGACCAGCTCGCGCAGGGCCGGCAGCTGCTTCAGGCCATCGCGCAGGCAGGACAAATCGCGCGGGCGCGCGCTGAGCAGGGCGACGCGGGTGGTGATGCGCTCGATGTCCGGCACGTGGGCCAGGGTGGCGGAGAGTGCCGGCGCCGCTTCGCGCTGGAGCAGCGCGGCGATCGCCTCGTGGCGGCTGCGCGCCACCGACTGGTCGCGGCGCGCATGGTGGATCCAGTGGCGCAGCAGGCGCGAACCCATCGCGGTGCGGCAGCCGTCCAGCAGCGAGAACAGGGTCGGCGCCTCGTGGCCGCGGATGGTCTCGGTCAATTCCAGGTTGCGCCGGGTGGCGGCATCCAGCCCGATGAATTCGCTCTCGGATTCGACGGCCACGGTCTTCACGTGCTGCAGGCCCTTGCCCTGGGTCGACTGGGCATAGCGCAGCAGCGCACCGGCCGCGCCGAAGGCGGCGCCGAGACCGTCGCAGCCGAAGCCGGACAGGGTCGCGACGTTGAGCTGGTCGAGCAGGGATTTATGGCCGTGCACGACGTCGAAATGCCACTCCGGGATGCGCTGGGTATGGCCCATCGGCGCCTCGTCGAGGGTGTCGAGGCTGTCCGCGCGCAACACCTCGGCCGGCACGATGCGTTCCAGTTCCTGCACCAGGCGCACGGCGGCGGCTCTGGCGTCGCTCGAGAATTCCATCAGGCGCAGCTTGCCGCTGGCCAGCGACAGCCAGGCCAGGCCGGTCGTCACCACCTTGCGGTTGACGACCGTGCACACGGCCAGCAGCGGACGCTCGGCCTTTTCCGGCAGCAGGTCGGCATCGGTCAGCGTACCCGGCGTGACCACGCGCATCACCTTGCGTTCGACCGGGCCCTTGGAGAGCGCCGGGTCGCCGACCTGCTCGATGATCGCGCACGATTCGCCCAGCTTGACCAGCTTGGCCAGGTACGGGTCCAGCGAGTGGAAGGGCACGCCCGCCATCTTGATCGGATTGCCGCCCGAGCTGCCGCGCGCGGTCAGCGTGATGCCCAGGATGCGTGCGGCCTTCTCGGCGTCCTCGAAGAACAGCTCGTAGAAGTCGCCCATCCGGTAGAAGACCAGCATCGTCGGGTAGTCGGCCTTGATGCTCAGGTACTGCTGCATCATCGGGGTGTGCTTTTCGGTCGCGAGGCGTTTGGCCGCGTCGACATTGATTTCGCGTGGGACGTTCATGGGGGTCGGTATGCAAGAGGCTGGGCAGGGCGCCGGCCGAGAGTTGCCATTTTACCGCGTTCGACAACCGCGGGGAGGGCTGGGCGGTGCGGTTTGGTAACAACGGGTTTCAGGAAGAGCGCGCGCCTTCCATTTGCTGGAAGGCGCGCGCTAGCGCGTCAGGCGGGAACGGCAAAGAAATCGTCGGGGGTGGCGCTGTGGAGCCGGGCCGGCCGCAGCGGTCGCGGCGCGACCGCGAGCGCTAGCGGTGCGCGCCGCCTGGCCGGATGGGACAGCACGCGCAAGGCGATGGCCAGGTCGACCTGCTGGTGCGCCATCGCCTGCGCCGCCACCCGCAAGCCATGCGCCCGCAGCGCATCGTCGACGTTGTCGGCGGTGGCGTGATCGGTGCGCCGCTCGCCGAAGGAACGTTTCGGCAAGCCCTGGTCATGAATGTGCAAGTAGGTCATCGGCATTCTCCGTGGTTGGGTAAAGAAATCCTGTTCCTCTTGTGCTTTTGCTATTTAGTTGGCATCAATGAAATAGAGGAGGCCAAGCAACTGCCCATTGCGGCCACGGTGCTTTTTATCCGATGCTGATGCGCCTTGCGAACGCACAAGCCCAGCCCGGCGTAGCGGCTTGATAGTAAGCATATCCGCGCCAATCGGAAGCCGACGATGCCCCTCACCGACCAATGGAATGTGCGT
>JAKOOD010000381.1 GCA_022701635.1 Burkholderiaceae bacterium
CCCTGAAGACCAAGTTCAGCGTCGAAACCAGGATTCCCGGCTTGCAGGCGCTCGACCGCTACACGCTCCGGATCCGCCTGGTCGAGCCTGACAACAATTTCCTGTTCTATATGGCGACCCCCGCCACCGGCGTGGTGGCGCGCGAAGTGATCGAGGCGTATCCGGGCCAGGCCGGCAACCACCCGGTCGGCACCGGCCCCTTCATGCTGGGCGAGTGGAAACACAGCGACCGCATCGTCCTGCTGAAGAATCCGGCATCCACGGCGGTGTTCCACGGCACGCCCGGCAATGGAGCGGGCACAAGCGCAACCGACGGGGCGATCGGCGCCGCACTCGAGGGCAAGACCCTGCCGCGCGTGGACCGGGTCGAAGTCAAAATCGCGGAGGAATTCCAGGGCCGCATGCTGGGCTTCCTCAACGGCGAATACGATTACCTGGAACAGGTGCCGGAATCGATGACGGAGATGGTGATCCGCGACGGCAAACTGAAGCCTGAGCTGGCCGCGCGCGGCATGGAACTGTACCGCTTCCCGGTGCTGCAGACCTATTACATGTGGATGAACATGCAGGACCCGCTCATCGGCGGTTACGGCAAGGACAAGCTGGCGCTGCGGCGCGCGATCGCGCTGAGCTACAACAGCGCGGAAGACATTGCGCTGCTAAAAAAAGGGTTTGCGATCAAGGCCGAGTCGCCGCTGCCGCCGAACGTGCTCGGCTACGATCCGAACTACCGCAGCCCGGTCCGCTACGACCCGGCGCTGGCCAATGCCTTGCTCGACAAATATGGCTACGCCCGGCCCGACCCGGATGGGTTTCGGCGACAGCCGAACGGCGCCAACCTGACCCTGCAGATGAGCAGCGAAGCCACGGTCAGCGGCCGCCTGCGCGACGAACTGTGGCGCAAGTGCCTGAATACGATCGGCTTGCGGGTCGTGTTCAAATCGGACAAGAAGACCGAGATCATCAAGGCGTCGCGGCTCGGCAAGGTGCAGATGTTCGAGAGTAACTGGGTGGCCGACTTCCCGGACGGCGAGAACTTCTACCAGCTGCTGTACGGCCCGAATGCCGGCCGCGCCAATTACGCGCGCTTCGATCTGCCGGCCTATAACGGACGCTACGAACAGGCGCGCCTGCTGACCGACGGTCCGGCCCGCCAAAAACTGTACTTCGAGATGAACCAGTTGATCCACGCCTATAACCCGTGGGTGCCGCTGACCCAGGTGCTGTCGGCCGATATCCGCCAACCGTGGTTGAAAAACTACAAACGCCATCCGGTCGAACTGACGCAGTGGCGTTATCTGGATATCGATGTTGCAGAAAGAGCACGCATGCTCAGGGCAAAGTGATTCTTTTGCCAGTTTTTCCTTAGCTAAACATTCCCTCTAGTTATACTCAGCGCCGGAATTTTCATTGGCTGGCGCAGCACGCCTGCGCTTACCTTTGAGATGACCCATATCGTAATGCAAACACATTACCGGCCTATGAAACGCGCGCGGCAAGTACCCAAGGAGAGAGGCGTGAAGCTCAAGACGTTAACCCACATGATTGCCCTGATCGGCGCCGTCAGCCCGGCTTTCGCCCAGCAGGCGGCATCGCAGCAGCCGATGCAGCGCGTCGAGATCACGGGCAGCAGCATCCGGCGCATCAACCTGGAAGGCGCGCTGCCGGTCCAGACCATCACGCTGGACCAGCTCGACAAGCAGGGGATCAACAACGCCGAGCAGTTGATGACGCTGATCTCGGCCAACGGCACCGGCGCCGACAACATGACCTCGGGGAACAACGTGTTCGGCGCCGACTCCGACCGCGTCAGCGGCGGCGGTTCCTTCGCCTCGCTGCGCGGCCTCGGCCCGAGCGGTACGCTGGTGCTGATCAACGGCCGCCGCATCGCCGGTTATGGCCTGTCCGGCAAGGCGGTCGACCTGAACACGATCCCGCTGGCGGCCATCGCCCGCGTCGAGGTGCTCAAGGATGGCGCCTCGGCGATCTACGGTACCGATGCGGTCGGCGGCGTCATCAACTTCATCCTGAAGACCGATTTCGAAGGGGTGCAGGCGAGCGCCAGCGGCAACTTTACCGAAGCCGGCGGCGGCGCCACCCGGCGCCTGGGCCTGACGGCCGGCAAAGGCAAGCTGGAGACCGACCGCTACAACGTCATGTTCGCCCTCGGCCACGACAAGAACGACCGCCTCGACTCCAGCCAGCGCAGCTTCTCGAACGGCTACCAGCCGCAGCGCGGCCTGTCGCCGGACACCACCGGCACCCCGGTCGCCAACCAGCTGACCGGCGCCGGCAGCGCGCTGGGCACCGGTTTCAAGATGCCGGGCGACCCCAGCACCTACCTGCAGGCCGGCCTGCTGAGCCTGCAAGGCAAGTGCGACACCGTCCCCGGCATGCACCAGTACACCAGCAGCCTGTGGGCCAAGACCACGTCGCCGCTGCGTTCGACCTATTCCTGTCCCTCCGACTACGGCGGCGACTACGTGATGCAGCTGCCGACCGAGCGCACCAATGTCGTGGCGCGCGGCACCTTCCTGCTGGCGCCAGAGCACCGCCTGTACGCCGAGGCCGTGGGCGCGCACACCAACGCCCTGGCGATCCTGGCCCCTGCCCAGATCTCGACCACGCTGGCGGCCGGCAATGCCTATCCGGTGGGCGGTCCGTACTACCAGAATCTGCAGGCCTACATTCCGAGCTACGATCCGACCAAGCCGATCCTGTACAAATGGCGCGCCTGGCCGCTCGGCGACCGCACCCAGCAGTACAGCACCGACACCGCGCGCCTGCTGCTGGGCGCCGAAGGCACGCTGGCCAGCAAATGGGATTACCGGGTCGACCTCTCGCACAGCTTCAGCCGCACCACGACCGACCTGCTGGACGGCTATGCGAATACCAGGGCGCTGTACTCGGTGCTCGGCAGCGGCATCGTGAATCCGTGGGCCTCGCCCGAACAGGGCCAGACCGACGCCGCGATGGCGGCGCTGAACGCGACCAAGTTCTACGGCCGCCTGCAGCAGGGCAAGACCACGCTGACCCAGCTCAACGGCTCGATCTCGGGCGAGATCTTCCAGCTGCCGGCCGGCGCCGTCTCGGGCGCGATCGGTACCGACCTGCGCCGCGAAAGCTACGCCTTCCGCCAGGACGTCGACGCCACCCAGATCCTGCTGGCGCCGGGCAATGCCAACCAGAACCGCGTGGCGCGCAACATCAAGGCGGTCTACGCCGAGCTGGTGGTGCCGGTCATCAAGGACCTGGAACTGCAGCTGGCGCTGCGCCGCGACGATTACAGCCTGATCGGCGCCACCACCAATCCGAAGGTCGCCTTCAGCTACCGGCCGGCCAGCTGGGTGATGCTGCGCGGTTCGGCGAACAAAGGCTTCCTGGCGCCGAGCTTCGGCCAGCTGTACAGCGGCCGCCTGAGCCAGGAGCTGCCGAACGGCGTGTCCGATCCGGTCGGCTGCGCGGCCCACCCGAACGACCCGCGCTACTGCGCGATCGAGCGCCTCGATTACTTCAGCGGCGGCAATCCGAACCTGCGTCCGGAAACCTCGAAGCAGGGCACGCTGGGCATCATCCTCGAGCCGAGCCCGAATTTCTCGGTGTCGCTCGACTACTGGGCGATCAACGTCAAGGACCGCATCCTGAACCGCACCCCGCAAGTGGTGCTGGCGAATGCCGCCGCGCTGCCGGAATACATCCACCGCAACGCCGAAGACATCATCGAGTACATCGACGCCGGCTGGATCAATGCGGCCGGCCTCAAGACGCGCGGCGCCGACCTCGGCCTGCGCGGGCGCGGCAGCCTGCCGGACGGCTGGCGCTGGAACGCGGGCCTGGACGGCACCTGGACCCAGAGCTACCAGTTCGCCGAATTCGAAGGCCAGCCCTACGTCGAGTACGTCGGCAATTTTTATACGCGCGATTTGTACCTGCGCTGGAAGCACAACGCGACCTTCAGCGTGAGCAAGGGGCCGTGGAGCTTCCTGCTGAGTAACCTGTACCGCGACGGCTACAAGGACCAGCTGCCGGATGCGGGCAAGAGCGCGCCGCCGGCCGGCTTCAATCCGCACGTGGCCAGCTACACCACCTTCGGCCTGTCGACCACCTACACCGGCTTCCGGAACACCGCGATCACGGTCGGCATCCAGAACCTGTTCGACCGCGACCCGCCGTTCACGGCGCACAACGTGGACGAGGTCGTGGGCGCCGGCTGGGACCCGCGCGTGGCCGATCC
>JAKOOD010000389.1 GCA_022701635.1 Burkholderiaceae bacterium
TCATCGCAGCCTGGAACAACTTCCTGTGGCCCTTCATCATCGTCACGTCCAACGACATGATGACGGTCCCGCTCGGCCTGACCCAGACCTACGACGCCTTCGGCGTGCGCTACGCCCAGCTGATGGCGGCGGCGCTGCTCGGGGCCTTGCCGGTGGCGCTGGCCTACGTGGTGTTCCAGAAGAAGGTGACCCAGGGCTTCCTAGCGGCGAGCGGACTCAAAGGATAACAAGAACATGGAGACAATATGGCATCGGTAAGGCTGCGCGGCATCCAGAAGCGCTACGGCGACAACCTGGTCATCAAGGGCATCGACCTCGACGTCGAAGACGGCCAGTTCGTGGTCTTCGTCGGCCCGTCCGGCTGCGGCAAGTCGACCCTGCTGCGCATGATCGCGGGCCTGGAAGACATCAGCGCCGGTACGCTGGAACTCGGCGGCAAGTCCTGCAACGACGTCGATCCGGCCAGGCGCGGCATCGCGATGGTGTTCCAGAGTTACGCGCTGTACCCGCACATGACGGTGGCGGAGAACATGGGCTTTGCCCTCAAGCTGGCCAAGGTGCCGAAAACCGAGATCGCGCAGCGGGTGGGGCGCGCTGCCGCCATCCTGCAGATCGAGCACCTGCTCGAGCGCAAGCCGAAGGCGCTGTCCGGCGGCCAGCGCCAGCGCGTGGCGATCGGGCGCGCCATCGTGCGCAAACCCGAGGTGTTCCTGTTCGACGAGCCGCTGTCGAACCTGGACGCGGCGCTGCGCGCCCAGACCCGGGTCGAGCTGGCCCACCTGCACCGGGAGCTGGGCAGCACCATGATCTACGTGACCCACGACCAGGTCGAGGCGATGACCCTCGGCCAGAAGATCGTCGTCTTCAACGGTGGCCACATCGAGCAGGCCGGCACCCCGCTCGAGCTGTACGAGCGGCCCGCCAACCGCTTCGTGGCCGGCTTCCTGGGCTCGCCGCGCATGAACTTCATTCCGGTCACGCTGGCCGGCGAGGAGGGCGCCACGGCGGCGGTGCGCCTGCCGGACGGCAGCATCGCCGAGGTGGCGGCCGACGTCGGGCGGGTCCGCGCCGGCGCCGCGCTGACGCTGGGCGTCCGCCCCGAGCACCTGCGCCTGGCGACCGCGGCGGAGAGCGGTATCGCCGCCACCGTGGCACTGGTCGAATACCTGGGGGACGTCGTGCTGGTACACCTGCAGGTGGCGGGTGTCGACGGCACGCTGGCCGCCAAGGTGAATGCCGGCAGCGCCGTACCCGTGGTGGGGTCGCGGGTCGGGCTGCGCTTCGATGCCGGCCACGCCTACCTGTTCGACGACGCCGGACTGGCCTTCGCGTCCAGCCGCACGCGCGAGGCGGTGCACGCGGGCCTGTAATAAGGTTTGCCGGGCGCGCTGTCAAGGCGCGCACCGGAAGCTGGCGCCACTGTGGCGCGCACGCGTCAATCCGGTGCAAGCGGGCGCCGCGGCGGACAAGATTGCTCTAATTTCTGGATAGATAAAACAACAATCCGGAGACCGAGATGACTTCTTATGCAACCAGCCTGCGCCTCAAACCCGTGTGCGCCGCCGTCCTGATCCTGGCCGCCCACGCTGCTTTCGCCCAGACCGCCGTGCAGGATCCTGCCGGCACGCAGACAGACACCCAGAACGCCGGCCAGGCCGCCGCCGCGGGCGCTCCCGCCGGCAATCCCGGCCCGGCCGCGCCGACCCAGCCGGCCCAGACCCAGGCCGGACAGCAGATCCAGCAAGTCCAGATCAGCGGCCTGCGCAGCAGCATCCGCAGCGCCGAAGCGATCAAGCGCGATTCCGTGCAGGTGGTCGATTCGGTGAATGCCCAGGACATCGGCAAGTTCCCCGACCGCGCCGCCGGCGACGCCCTGCAGCGCATCGCCGGCGTGCAGGTGGGACGCGACCGCGGCGAAACCAGCCAGGTGATCATTCGCGGCTTGCCGGACGTGGCGACCACCCTCGACGGCAACGAGATCTTCACCGGCACCGGCCGCCGCCTGTCCTACCAGGACTTGCCGGTGCAATCCATCGGCGGGCTGGACGTGTACAAGTCGGTCACCCCGAGCCAGATCGAAGGCGGCATCGCCGGCAGCATCAACGTGCGCCTGCGCGCGCCGTTCGACGTCAAGGGCTTCAATGCCACCGGCTACCTCGAGGAGCGGCGCCAGAAAGTGGACGGTTCCAGCGCCACCAAGGACAAGAACAATCCGGGCGGCGGCTTCTCGGTCAGCAACCGCTGGAACACCGGCATGGGCGAGATGGGTGCGCTGCTCGACGTCGCCTTCAACCGCGAGCACTGGGGTTATCCGGTGCAGTGGGTCGACCGCCCCGACGCGCTGTTCGTGGTCAACCCGGACGGCACCGCCAACCGCCTCGACGAGAGCCGCACCACGCCCCTGGCGGCCGGGCAGCGCCTGGGCGAGTTCCCGAACGTCGGCGGCATCTACAACGCGGGCGACCGCGACCGCGGCAGCATCCATGGCGCATTCCAGTGGAAGGTCAACCCGACGCTCGAGCTGACCGCCCAGTACCTCGGTACCGGCTACCGCCAGCGCAGCGAGGTCGATTACATCCTGGCCACCAATCCGACCAGCCTCAGCAACGTGGTGCTGGCGCCGGCCGGCAGCTATTGCAGTACCATCGCGCAAGGCGCGGTGTGCCCGATCCAGTCGGCGCTGGTTTCTGCCACCGGCGCCGCCGGCCCCTACGACGGCACGCCCTACATCGCCACCAGCTCGTGGGGCGCGAAGGAGCACACGGTCCAGCATTTCGGCGAACTCAACCTGCAATACCGGGAAGGGCCGGTGAAGCTGATCTCGGCCGTCGCCCTGACCAAGTCGACCTATATCAACGACACCGTCATCGTCGACCAGCAGGTCCCCGGTGCCAGCGCCAGCATCTATGCCGGTGGCGGCGACGGCCACGGCGGCTACAATGCGGTTTATACCCCGTACAGCAACGACGCCCTGCGCGACCCGAGCCAGTTCGTGCTGCGCGGGATGGTGCAGAACTGGGGTGTGTCCAAGGGCGAGCAGGTCCAGTGGCGCAACGATGCCTCGTACCGCCTCGGCGACGGCCTGTTCAGCGGCATCGACGCCGGCCTGCGCCTGTCGCAGCGGCGCGTCAGCTATCACAGCGCCGAACGCGCCACCGACTACCCCGGCGCGGTGCGGCCGACGCCGTCGAGCGTGTTCGGTCCAGGCTTCGAATCGCTGGTGCCGGGCCTGGACCGCCTCGGCGGTCCGTGGCTGACGCCCTCGCGCGATTTCCTGATCGACCAGGCCGACGCCGTTCGTACGGCCTACGGCGTCGCCCCCGGCCGCGTGCCCGACGATCCGATCCGCGCCTTCGACCAGCGCGAAGGCAGCACCACCCTGTACCTGGCGGCGCGCTGGAAGACCGAGCTGGCCGGCATCGACCTGAGCGGCACCGTGGGCGGCCGCTACATCCACGTCACCCGCGATTTGCGCGGCAACGTCCGTACCGGCAACCTGATCGCCCCGCTGAACGAGACCACGCGCGAGAACAACTTCCTCCCGAGCGCGGCCGCGGTGATTGGCTGGCGCGAAAACCTGCAGTCGCACGTCTCGGTCGGCAAGACCATCACGCGGCCGAATTTCGCCGACCTGAATCCGGCGCTCAACCTGATCCCGGGCACGGTCAACTCGCCCGCGACCGGCAGCGCCGGCAATCCGGGCCTGCGTCCGACCAAGTCGACCAACAGCGACGCCACCCTCGAGTACTACTTCCCGAAGAACGGCTTCGTCCAGGCCGCGCTGTTCCACCGCGATATCGACGGCTACCTGCAGAACCTGGAGTCGGCCGAGGTGATCAACGGCCAGACCTACCGCGTGACGCGTCCGCAGAATTCCGGCAAGGGCACGCTGCGCGGCGCCGAACTCGGCGTGCAGAAGTTCTTCGACTTCCTGCCCGGGTTCTGGAGCGGCTTCGGCGTCCAGGCCAACTACACCTGGATCGACGGCGACAACCAGACCCTGGTCTCCGGTGGCCAGTACCGCACCACGGCGCTGACCAACGTCGCCAAGCAGAACTACAACGCCGCGCTGCTGTACGAGGGCATGGGACTCACCGGCCGCCTCAGCGCCACCCACCGCGGCGACTACGTCGACCAGATCGCCGAGCCGCGCTTCGGCCAGGACCGCATCGTCAAGGGCGCGACCTTCGTCGACCTCAGCCTGTCCTACGCGATCAACAAGAACGTCTCGATCCAGTTCGACGCCATCAACATCACCAAGGAGAAGTACGAGAGCTACCTGAACGACCCGATCCGCCCGCGCGACATCCGCTACAATCCGACCACTTACGGCCTTGGCCTGCGCTTCTCGCTCTAAAAGCTGAACCATGAGTACTTACGTGAATCCGGTCTACCCGGACGTGTTTGCCGACCCCTTTGTCCTGCGCCACGAAGGCGTGTACTACGCCTACGGCACCGGGCCGGGCAGTGCGGACGGGCGCCAGGTACCGGTGCTGCGCTCGACCGACCTGGTGCACTGGGAAGCGCTCGGCCATGCGCTGGTGCCGCCCGGCGGCGGTTCGGATGATATGCATGTCTGGGCACCCGAAGTGGCCTTCCACGACGGCCGCTTCCATATGTATTACTCGTCCGGCGCGGGCGCGGCCGAAGGGACCGACCAGAAGCTGCGGGTGGCGCTGGCCGACCATCCCGCCGGCCCCTTCGTCGACGCCGGCAAGCTGCTGGTGCCTGACCAGCCGTTCTCGATCGACGCCCACCCGTTCCGCGACAGCGACGGCCAGTGGTACCTGTTCTACTGCGTCGACTTCCTCGAGCTCGAGGGCGACCAGCGCGCCGGCACCGGCATCGTGGTCGACCGCCTGCTCGACATGACCACGCTGGCCGGCGAACCGCGCGTGGTGGTGCGCCCGCACCACGACTGGCACGTGTTCCGCAAGGGGCGCAGCATGTACGGCGGCGTGTACGACTGGCATACGGTCGAAGGGGCGGCGGTGCAGGTCCACGGCGGCAGGTACTACTGCTTCTACAGCGGCGGCGCCTGGGAGAAGGACAACTACGGCGTCAGCTACGTGGTGGCCGACCATCCGCTCGGTCCGTACACGCGGCCGGAGGGCGGCGAGCAGGCGCTCCTGATGCGCACCCCGCGCGACGGCCAGCTGCTGGGGCCGGGGCACAATTCGTTCACGCTGTCGCCGGACGGCAGCCAGGCCTGGATCGTGTACCACGCATGGGACCTGGCGCAGACCGCGCGGCGCATGTGCATCGACCGGCTGGACTGGGTCGATGGCAAGCCGGTGACGAAGGGGCCGACGTGGAGCGAGCAGGAAGGGCCGCCATGAAGGTGGGGCAGCGCTGGAGCAGGTGAATGTGAAAGCGTCGTTCCCGCGAAAGCGGGAACCCGTACTGAGCGCCAGGATGCCGTGCAGTAGAAGGTGCGCCGGTCTATCCGGGATATGGACAACGGAAATTCGGGATGGGTTCCAGCCTGCGCGGGGACGACCGCGGATCAGCCCTTCATCGGCGCGCCCGATGAACTTCAAAATGCCGAGCGCATCGGCCGTGATTTTATCGCTTCGAGAATTGGCCAATGTATAGGTCGATTAGCTGGCAGCCAGCGACCACGATGAAGTCGAGAATGGAGCCAGATGGGATAAACGCTTTAACTTTGCGGCATAGCGAGGGATGGCGGCCGGCCGCTTTTTCGCCGTGCCAGGCCATCCTCCAAAAAATAAGGGTGTTTCAATAATGCAACAATAAATCTTCTTTTCGCCGGTAACGTGGCTTACGTTATTTCCGTCACCGCCTTGGCGCCCTGCACCGACGTGTTTTAGTAAGCGGTTCTCGCATCAGTGGCGAGAAAATAATGGTGTACAAAAACGCTCTCGAATCAACTATGGCTGTGCAGTACCGTACCGACGCGCAGAGAACAAAAGTGTCTACTGTGAGCTTGCTCGATGTTCGAGTTCACGCGGTACGCAGAAAGTAAACTATGACCTTCAATAACGCAGTTGTATGGCTCGATCACACCAAGGCCCAAGTCATTCATTTCGATAAAGACGCCTCGGAGTCCGAGGCCCTGAAAACGCATTCGACGCATCCACACCCGAAGCAAAACCACGCTGATACGCACGCCAATGAAGATGACAACACTGCCTTCTATAGCGATATCGCGACTGTTCTGAAAGATGCTCAGCAAATTCTCGTCGTGGGTCCAGGGCAGGAAAAAACTGCCTTTGTGAAATATTTGGCTATTAAAGCTCCATTGGTTTCTGAGAATGTCAAAGCCGTAGAAACGGTCGACCATCCATCGGATGGCCAACTGCTGAGCTATGCACGTCGGCATTTCGCCGGCGCTGGTGGCGTAAAGTAATCAAAACTGTGGGACATCGATAGCATTTGTAGTGCGCCGTTTTCAAGTCCGATGTCTGCTTCTGCTCCAGGCTGTGCAAGAACGAAACACATTGAAATTTTCCCAGGCTGGGTAACCCCTCCCGACCTTGGCAAAACCGTATATCAGCCATGCTGAAAAATCGACTTTGATGTTGGATGATGTTTATCACGTTTTTACACGGCCTGGACCGTTTCCAGACTTTTTGTCTACTTCCAGAACCGACCGATTGCGTAGAAAAATTAACTTGAATCTGTTGAACCCA
>JAKOOD010000442.1 GCA_022701635.1 Burkholderiaceae bacterium
TAAAAATCGTCCAAAAAAATAATTATTCGTGGTGCGAGGAGGGGGACTCGAACCCCCACACCATTGCTGGCGTCAGGACCTAAACCTGGTGCGTCTACCAATTTCGCCATCCTCGCGCAGGATTGCATCTTGCCACAAAAACAAAGGGCGCCCGATCGTACACCCGGCCGCCCTGCATTCCATTTGTTTAGGGGCTACAACTTCAACCCGATATTTTACTGGATTTTCTGACAGCATTGGATGATTTTTAAATCGTACCGTGCCGCTCAATTACCCAATTCCTATAGCCGGGATTTTTCTGCGTTATTTCATATACTTAGAGCGCCTAACAGAACCTTCAGTATGTAGGGTGGGCTCACCGGAGCCCACGCGAAGGCCGGCGATGCGCACGTGTTCGCGTGGGCACGGGGTGCCCACGCTACGCCTTCGCGGGCTTTTTGACGCGGAACCAGGCCGCGTACAGGGCCGGCAGGAACAGCAGCGTCAATGCGGTGGCGACCAGCAAGCCACCCATGATCGCCACCGCCATCGGTCCCCAGAACACGGAACGGGACAACGGAATCATGGCCAGTGCCGCCGCGGCCGCCGTCAGCAGGATCGGCCGGCAGCGCCGCACCGCCGCTTCGACGATCGCATCCCAGGCCGGCACCCCGGCGGCGATGTCGGTTTCGATCTGGTCGACCAGGATCACCGAATTACGGATGATCATGCCGAACAGCGCGATCACGCCCAGGTTGGCGACGAAGCCGAAGGGCCGGCCCAGCGCCAGCAGCGCCATGGCCGCCCCGGCCACCCCCAGCGGTCCGGTCAGGAACACCAGCAGCGCGCGCGAGAAGCTGTGCAGCTGCAGCATCAACAGCGTGAACACCAGGAACAGCACCAGCGGCACGTTGGCCGAGATCGAGGCTTCCGCTTCCGCACTGTCGGCGGCGGCGCCTTCCTGCTGGATGCGGTAGCCGGCCGGCAGCATCTTGCGCAGCCCGGTCAGGCGCTCGTCGACCTGGGTCGAGACCGTCGGGCCCTGGATACCCTCCACCACGTCTCCCTGCACCATGATCGCCCACTCGCGCCATTCGCGCCACACCACGCCCGGCTCCCACACGAACTCGATGCGCGCCAGCTGCGACAGTGGCACCGGCTTGCCGGCGGCGGTGGCGACGTTGGTATTGGCCAGCACCGACATGGTCGAGCGTTCCTCGAGCGGCTGGCGCACCACGATGTCGATCAGGCGGTTGCTTTCGCGGAACTGGCCGATCGTGGTGCCCGACAGCACAGTGGCGACGGTGCGCCGCACCGCCTGCGAGGTCACGCCGAGCGCGCGCAACTTGTCCTGGTCGAGATCGAGGCGCAGCACCTTGACCGACTCGTTCCAGTTGTCGTTGACGCCAACCGTGTTCTGGTTGGCGCGCATCACGTCCTTGACCTGGTCGGCCACGCGCCGCACCACCGCGATGTCCGGGCCGGTGACGCGGAACTGCACCGGATACGGCACCGGCGGCCCGTTCGGCAGCAGCTTCACACGCCCGCGCACTTCCGGGAAATCGTCCTTGAACACCTGGCGGATCTTGCGCAGCAGCGTCTCGCGTCCCGCCAGGGTCTTGGGCAGCACCACGAATTGCGACACGTTCGAGGCCGGGAAGATCTGGTCCAGCGGCAGGTAAAAGCGCGGGCTGCCGGTGCCGATATAGCTGGTGACGCTTTCCAGCTCCGGCTGACGGCGCACGAAGGCTTCGAATTTCTTGGCCAGCGCCTCGTTGACGGCGAAGCTGGTGCCTTCCGGCGTCCACATCTCGACCATCAGCTCGGGGCGGCTGGAATCCGGGAAGAACTGCTTTTCGATGAACTTGAAGCCGAACACGCCGAGCCCGAACACCGCCAGCGACAGCACGATCGTCGTCATGCGCCACTCCACGCACCAGTTGACCAGGCGCCGGAAGCGGTGGTACGCCGGCGAGTCGAACACGTCGTGGTGCGCGCGCTCACCCGGCGCATGCGGCTGCTTATTTGGCGCAACCCGCAGCAGCACGAAGCCGATGTAGGGCGTGAAAGTCACCGCCACCACCCACGACACCATCAGCGCGATCGCATTCACCGAGAACATCGAGAAGGTGTATTCGCCGGCGGTGGACTTGGCCAGCCCGATCGGCAGGAAGCCGGCCGCCGTGATCAGGGTCCCGGTCAGCATCGGGAAGGCGGTCGAGGTGTAGGCGAAGGTGGCCGCCTCGAAGCGCGACATGCCCTCTTCCATCTTGCGCACCATCATCTCGACGGCGATGATGGCGTCATCCACCAGCAGCCCCAGCGCGATGATCAGCGCCCCTAGCGACACCTTGTGCAGCGAGATATCGAGCACGCGCATGAACATGAAGGTAATCGCTAGTACCAGCGGGATGGTCAGCGCCACCACCAGGCCGGGACGCACGTCCAGGCGCAGCTTCGGCTTCGAATGCAAACCCAGGGCCACGAACGACACCACCAGCACGATCACCACCGCTTCCACCAGCGTGTGCATGAATTCGCTCACCGAGGCCGTTACCGCGGCCGGCTGGTTCGACACCCGTTCCAGCTCGATCCCGACCGGCAGCTGGGCACGGATGCGCGCCACCGTCTGTTCCAGTCCCTCGCCCAGCCGGATGATATTGCCACCCTTTTCCATCGACACGCCCAGGCCGATGACTTCCTTGCCGTTGAAGCGCATCTTGTCGCGCGGCGGGTCCTGGTAGGCGCGCTTCACCTTCGCGAAGTCGCCAAGGCGGATGGTAGTGCCGTTGGCACGCAGGCTCAGGTCTTCCAGGTCTTTCGGCGTCCTGAGGCCGCCGCTCACGCGCACCTGCAGGTTCTCGCCCGGCGTGACCAGCACGCCCGACGCCTCGATGCCGTTCTGGGTCGCGATCTGATTGACGATGGTATCCATCGGCACGCCGAGCTGGGCGAACTTCTGCTGCGAGAACAGGATGTTCAGCTTTTCTTCCTGCACCCCGAACTGTTCGACCTTGGCCACCAGCGGCACGGCCAGCAACTGCTGGCGCACGAAGTCGGCATAGTCGCGCATCTCGGCATAGGTGAACCCGTCGCCGGACAGCGCGAAGATCGAGCCGTAGGTGTCGCCGAACTCGTCGTTGAAGAAGGGCCCGACCACGCCGGCCGGCAGCGTCGCCGCGATGTCGCCGACCTTCTTGCGCACCTGGTACCAGGTCGGCGGCACGTCCTTCGGTGCGGTCGATTCCTTCAGTTCGAGGATGACGGTGGTTTCGCCGGGCTTGGAAAAGCTCGAGATCTTGGCGATCGACGGCGTTTCCTGCAGCTTGCGCTCGAGTTTGTCCGTCACCTGCTGCGCCATCTGCACCGCGGTGGCGCCCGGCCAGTAGGCCGTCAACACCATGATGCGGAAGGTGAAGGGGGGATCCTCGTCCTGGCCGAGCACGTTGTAGCTGAGGATGCCGCCGATCAGCAGCGCGGCGATCAGGTAGCGCGTGAGCGCGATGTGTTCCAGCGCCCAGCGCGACAGGTTGAAACCCCTCATTGAGCCGCTCCCGCACCGGCGTGCTTGCGGCCGTGCGCCGCAGCGGTCTTGTTCGCGTTCTTGTCGCTGCGCTTCCTGGCGTGCTCGGCGGATTTCTTCTTCACGTCTTTCCGTGCTTCCTTTTTCGCTTCCTTCCTGCTGTCCTTGCGCGCCGCCTTGTGCTCGGGCTTGTGCTCGGGCTTGGCGGCCGGCTTCGCAGCCGCCTGCGCGGGCGCGGTTGCCGGCGCCTTGGCCAGGGCCGCCGCCCCTGCACCGGCGGCGGCAACGCCGGCCACCGCCGCGGCGGCAACCGGCACCGCCACCGGCGCTGCCGCAGGTGCCGCCGCCGCGGGCGGTACGGGCGGCCCGGCCGGCGGCGCGCCAAGCGCAGCCTGCCCGCCGTGCGCGCCCGTTCCCGCGCCATGTTCGGCGCCGTCCCCTGTAGTCGAATCCTTGCCGGCATGCGCATCCGCCTTGCCCGCGGCTTCCGCCTCGGCATCGGCGCGGCGCGCTACGTCGGCGGTCAGGATCTTGACCCGCTGGCCGTCGCGCAGCAGGTTGACGCAGGCCGTCACCACGACCTGGCCGGCCTGCACGCCGCCCGCCAGCACCACATCGTTGCCGGCCACGCCGCCGACCTGCACCGGGCGCATGCGCGCCACGCCGTCGTCGACGACCCAGACCGAGGTCACGCCCTTGTCCTGGTACAGCGCCGAGGTCGGCACGCGCAGCTGGGACGCGTTGGCGCCGGCCGCGCGGTGCAGCAGCTGGACCACGGCCGTCATCCCCAGGCGCACGTCCTCGCGCGGCGGCATCGCGACCTTGACCGTGTAGGTGCGCGTGGCCGGATCGGCCATCGGCGACACTTCGCGGATGCGTCCGGCGATGCTGGCGTTGGGGTCTGCCCACAGCTTGACCTTGACCTCGCTCACCTTGCGCAAGGCCTCGACCTGGTCTTCCGGCACGCCGATCACGACTTCCTTTTCATCGGTGCGGGCGACCCGCACCACCGGCGTGCCGGCGGCGACCACCTGGCCAACCTCGGCGTCGATCGCCGTCACCACACCGTCCGTGTCCGACACCAGGTTGGCGTAGCCGGCCTGGTTGCTCTGCTCGCGCAACGCGGCGCGGCTCGATTCCACCGTGGCCTGGCTGGAGCGCGCCGCCGCCACCTTCTCGTCGAGCACCGCCTGGCTGACGAAATTCTGGGCGCGCAAGCCCTGGTAGCGCTTGAGTTCCGCCTGGGCCAGCTCGGACGTGGTCTCGGCCGCGCGCAAGGCCGCCTGGGCCTGGGCCTGGCCAAGGCGCAAGTCTTGCGGATCGAGCTGCATCAGGACCGTCCCGCGCGTCACGACACTGCCGACGTCGACCTTACGTGCGCTGATCTTGCCGCCGACGCGAAACCCCAGGCGCGATTCGTAACGCGGGCGCACGTCGCCCGAAAAGTCGGCGCTGCTGTCCACGGCGGCGGCGGCCAGCGTGAGGGTGCGCACCGGACGCACCTCGGGCGCCGGCGGCGCCGGCTTGGAGCACGCGGACAACAAGGCGGACAACAACAGGGGCAACAAAATGGGCAGCGCCAGGGAACGGCGGGACAAGCGGGATTCGCGGACGGGCACGGTGTCTTCCTCTGTAGCCCGGGCCGGATGCCCAGGCGATTCTGATTTTTTTAATTTGAGCAATTATAATCATGCAAACACAACACCGCATCCCCCATGGCCGTCGATCACTACGAAAACTTCCCCGTCGCCTCGATCCTGCTGCCGCGCCGCCTGCGGCCGGCGGTGGAAGCGATCTACGCCTTCGCACGCAGCGCCGACGACATCGCCGACGAGGGCGATGCCCGCCCCGAGGAGCGGCTGGCGGCGCTGGGCGCCTATGACGCGGCGCTGGACGCCATCGCCGCCGGCACGCCCCCGCGGGACCCGCTGTTCGGGCGCCTGGCCGCCGTCGTCGCCGCCTACCGGCTCGACCTGCAGCCCTTGCGCGACCTGCTGAGCGCCTTCCGCCAGGACGTGACCACAATCCGCTATGCCGATTTCGCCGCCCTGCGCGACTATTGCCGACGCTCGGCCGACCCGGTCGGGCGCCTGATGCTGGCCCTGTACGGCGTGGCCGATCCGCTCAGCCTGCGCCAGTCGGATGCCGTCTGCAGCGCGCTACAGCTGATCAATTTTTGGCAGGACGTGGCGATCGACATCGACAAAGGCCGCATCTACCTGCCGCTGGAAGACTTGCAGCGCTTCGGCGTGAGCGAAGCCGACATAAGCGCCGGCCGCCAGGGTCCGGCCTGGACCGCGCTGATGCGCTTCGAAGTGGAACGGGCGCGCGCCCTGATGCTGGAAGGCGCCCCGCTCGCCACCCGGCTGCCTGGCCGGGTCGGCTGGGAGTTGCGGATGGTGGTGCAGGGCGGCCTGCGCATCCTGGAAGCGATCGAACGAGTCGGTTACGACGTCCACACCCGGCGTCCCGAGCTGGGACGGCTGGACTGGCTGGCGGTCGGCTGGCGCGCACTCAACATGTAGGCGCGACTGTAAATCCCCCGCATTGGCCTCATCTGGAGGCCTATCAGAGATAGAATAGCGGACTTGCTCCAGGAATTTGCATTTTTATAATATGTCTCCCGACGAATACTGCCAACAAAAGACCGTCCAAAGCGGCTCCAGCTTTTATTACAGCTTCCTGTTCCTGCCGCCCGAACGGCGGCGCGCGATCACGGCGCTGTATGCGTTCTGCCGGGAGGTCGACGACACCGTCGACGACGCCACGGATGGCTCGCTGGCGCGCATCAAGCTGGCCTGGTGGCGCAACGAAGTGGCAAGCATGTATGCCGCCGACGGCGTACCGACCCACCCGGTGATGCTGGCGCTGCGCCCGCACATCGCCGTCTACGACCTCAAGCAGGAACACCTGCAGGCCATCGTCGACGGCATGGAGATGGACCTCGACCAGTCGCGCTACCTCGACTATCCGGGGCTGCGCAAATACTGCTGGCACGTGGCCGGGG
>JAKOOD010000450.1 GCA_022701635.1 Burkholderiaceae bacterium
TCGACCCTGAGCGCCACGCCGGCCCTGGCGGGCGAAGCCGAAGCGCTGGGCGCCGCGGTCAAGGCCGCCCACGACGAGGATGCGCTGCAGGACGTCGCGGTGCGCCTGAAAGACCTGTGCTACCAGGTCGAACTGAAGCGCGGCGACGCCGGCGAGCAGCAGGAACTGCTGCTGCGCCTGTTCAAGCTGCTGCTGGAAAACGTCGGCGAACTGCTCGACGACGACAGCTGGATGCGTGGCCAGGTCGCCGCCGTGCAGGACCTGATCACCGGCCCGCTCGACGCGCGCGCGCTGGAAGACGCCACCCGCAGCCTGAAGGACGTGATCCTGAAGCAGGGCCAGCTGAGGCACGGCATCGCCGACGTGCGCGCCACCGTCAAGGGCATGATGATGACCTTCATCGACCGTCTCGGCTCGGTGGCGGCCTCCACCGGCAGCTACCAGGAAAAGATCGGCGGCTTTTCGGAGCGCATCCGCGGCGCCGCCAATATCGAGGAATTGAACGCCGTGCTGGAAGCGGTGCTGAGCGAGACCCGCACCGTGCAGGCCGAGGCGCTGGCGTCGCGCGACCGCATGCTGGCGGCGCACCAGGAAGTGCAGGATGCCGAAAAGCGCATCCGCGACCTGGAAGGCAAGCTGCGGCACATGAGCGAGCTGGTGCGCGAAGACCAGCTGACCGGCAGTCTCAACCGGCGCGGCCTGGACGACGTGTTCGAGCGCGAAAGCGCGCGCGCCGACCGCCGCGGCACGCCGCTGTGCGTCGCCCTGCTCGACCTCGACAATTTCAAGAAGCTCAACGACACCTACGGCCACCTGGTCGGCGACGGCGCCCTGCGCCACCTGGTGAAGGTGGTCAAGGACACGCTGCGCTCGATGGACGTGATCGCCCGCTTCGGCGGCGAGGAATTCCTGATCCTGCTGCCCGAGACCACGGTCGACGCCGCATCGAGCGCGATGGTGCGCGTGCAGCGCGAGCTGACCCGGCACTTCTTCTTGCACGACAACGAGAAGACGCTGATCACGTTTTCCTGCGGGGTGGCGCTGCGCCAGCCGAACGAAGACCAGGCCAGCCTGATGGCGCGCGCGGACCGGGCCATGTACCGGGCCAAACAGAGCGGCAAGAACCGGGTGATGGTCGCCGATTGAGAAAAAAAATAATTATTTTTGCCCTCAAGTTCCCAAGGAACACGCCGCCAAGCACCCGCATCACCGAATAAAAACGTTGCCCGTCGAAAATTTTCTTATTTCCGACCATAAAGTTTTCCCGGGCCAGTACGTTACCTGCATCAAGAGCAGCGGTTTGAATGTCACGGAACAGCGTGACAGACCAAAGCGAATCAGTGGCACGTCGCCACACCCTGCAAGACCAAGTGGAGAAACACCATGGCATCCGTAATCAATACCAACGTTGCATCCCTGAACGCCCAACGCAATCTGTCGGCGTCGCAAAGCTCGCTCAACACCTCGATCCAGCGCCTGTCGTCGGGCCTGCGTATCAATAGCGCAAAAGACGACGCCGCCGGTCTGGCCATCTCGGACCGCATGAACTCGCAGATCAAGGGCATGACCCAGGCGACCCGCAACGCGAACGACGGCGTGTCGATGGCGCAAACCGCCGAAGGCGCCCTGTCGAGCTCGGGCGACATCCTGCAGCGTGTCCGCGAACTGGCCGTGCAATCGTCGAACGCATCGAACTCGGCCAGCGACCGCAAGGCCCTGCAGACCGAAGTGACCCAGCTGACCTCGGAACTGAACCGCATCGCCGGCACCACCGAGTTCAACGGCACCAAGCTGCTGGACGGCTCGATGGGCACCGCCAACTTCCAGGTCGGCGCCAATGCAGGCCAGCTGATCTCGATGACCGGCTCGAACTTCACCACCACCACCTACGGCAACAACCAGATCAAGGGCGACGCGGCCGTCGTGACCGCCGACGGCGTGTCCGGCGCCAAGGCCGGCTCGGCCACCATCTCGGGTGCCCTGGGCAGCACCACCATCACCAGCACCACCGCTGATTCGGCCAAGACCATCGCCGCCAAGATCAACGGCAAGACCGCGGACACCGGCGTCACCGCCAGCGCGAAAACCGATGCGCTGCTGACCAGCGGCGGCGGCGCCTACTCGCTGGACGTCAAGTCGGACAACGGCACCGCCGTGACCGTGTCGTTCTCGGTCGACGGCACCGGCAGCAAGTCGGACGACTTCGCCGCCGCCGTCAGCGCGTTCAACGCCCAGACCGCCAAAACCGGCGTGACCGCCCAGTACGCCGACGGCGGCATCAAGCTGACCAACGCCAACGGCGCCGATATCTCGGTGAAGAACAACAACGCCGCTGCAGGCGCGTCGATCAGCATGGGCAGCTACAAGGCCGACGGCACCGCCAACACCGCCACCGCACTGGCCGGCGGCGCCAGCGGCGTCGCCAACGGCAACGTGACGATGGACTCGGAAAAGAGTTTCTCGGTCGCCGAAGGCACCGCAACCGGCTTCTCGCTGGGCGGCACCAACAGCGGCGCGTCGACCCTGAAGTCGGTCGCCAACCTCGACATCAGCTCGTTCGAAGGCGCACAGAACGCGATCAAGACCGCCGATGCGGCCCTGGCCTCGGTCAACGGCCAGCGCGCACAACTGGGCGCACTGCAATCGCGCTTCAGCTCGGCGATCTCGAACCTGCAATCGACCACCGAGAACCTGTCGGCATCGAAGAGCCGCATCACCGACACCGACTTCGCTTCGGAAACCGCGAACATGACCCGCGGCCAGATCCTGCAGCAGGCCGGTACCTCGATGCTGGCCCAGGCGAACTCGCTGCCGAACGGCGTCCTGTCGCTGCTGCGTGGCTAATCGTTGATGTAACCGACGCCGTACCGCGGTACATGATTCCTCGGCTGAAGAAATTCAGCCGGGGAATTTTTCGTAGGGAGACCCCATGCACATCCAGCCCCTCGGCGCCGGCGCCGTCATCAAGCCGGACGAGCGCGCCACCGGCGCCGTCGAACCGGCGGCCGCGGTCGCGGCCGCCACCAGTACCGGCGCCATCGGCAAATCCGCCGCCGATGACGCCCCCGCCTCGCGCGCCGAACTGACGGACGCGGTCAAGAAGATCAACGACGCCATGCAGGTATCGTCGCAAAGCCTGCAGTTCTCGATCGACGAGGACAGCAAGCAGATCGTCGTCAAGGTGATCGACCAGGACACCAAGGAAGTGGTGCGCCAGATGCCGTCCCAGGAAGCGCTCGAGATCGCCAAATCGATCGACAAGATGCGTGGCCTGCTGATCGACCACACCGCCTGAGCCGCATTCCGCGCCTCGCATGCAGCCGCTGCCCCTCGCGGGCCCGGCTGCATTTTTTTCGCCTGGACCGCTCAGCCGTACAAAACAGAATTAAGCTGGTTTTCCTGCTCTCAAGAACGATTTGCTTCTGTCGATAATGACTTACATTATCGCTTTCACTGGAGAAACAAATGGGAGTTAGCTCAGCGGGTATCGGTTCGGGTCTCAACGTCGACAGCCTGGTCAAGAGCCTGATGGCGGCCGAGTCGGCTCCCCTGGACAATTACGACAACAAGACCGCCGCCTACCAGAACAAGCTGGCGGCGTACGGCAAGGTCGGCACGGCGGTCGGCACCTTCCAGGCCGCCCTGACCTCGCTGAATTCGTCCTCGACCTTCAGCGCGCTGTCCACCACCTCCAGCAACAAGGACGTGCTGACCGCCACCACCGGCGACGGCGCGGTCGCGGGCAAGTACAAGGTCAACGTCACCCAGCTGGCCCAGGCGCAGAGCCTGGTCAGCGGCGGCAAGGCCAGCACCAGCGCCATGATCGGCGCCGGCGCCAAGACCGTCCTGACCTTCCAGTTCGGCAGCACGACCGGCGGCACCTTCGGGGTGGCGGGCAGCGCGCTGGGGCCGGGCGTCGCCTCGTCGGGCATCGGCGGCGGCTCGCTGAGCATCAACGGCACCGCCATCTCCACCAACGGCACGACCCGCAGCGCGCGCGAACTGGCCGCCGTCATCAACGACGAAAGCGACGTCACCGGCGTCATCGCCAAGACCGGCACCACCACCACCGCGGCCAACCTGTTCAAGGATTTCGGCACGGTCGCCATCCCCGCCGGCGGCAGCGGCAACTACAAGCTGTCGGTGGGCGGCGTCGACCTGGCCGCGGCCAGCGGCACCGATACGGTCAGCGCGGCCACGCTCGACACCAGCCTGGCCAGCAGCGCCACCCGCAACGCGCTGGCGGCGGCCAACATCACCGTGACCGGCTCCGCCGCCGACGGCACCCTGCAGTTCCTGGCGGCCGATGGTTCGAACATCGCCGTGACCGAAAGCGTGAGCGGCGACGTCACCGGCGGCATCGGCCTGGCGGCCGGCAGCGCCAACAAGGGTTCGTCCGTCACCGCGACCGCCGGCGTCACCCTGAGCTCGTCCGACGGCAGCCAGATCGTCGTCGGCGGCACCAATCCGGCCCTGGCCGGCCTCGCCGCGGGCAGCAACGGCAGCTACATCGGCGCCGGCTTCAGCCAGGACGGCACCCAGAACATGGGCACGGTCACGCTCGACACCAAGGACCAGTCGCTGCAGGGCATCCGCGACGCCATCAACAAGGCCAACGTCGGCGTCACGGCGACCATCGTCTCGGACGGCGGCGCCAACCCGTACCACCTGGTGGTCACCTCGAACAAGACCGGCGCCAGCTCGTCCATGAAGATCAGCGTCGGCGGCGACGGCGACCAGGCGCCCGACGCCGCGATCGCGGCCCTGATGGGCTACGATCCGGCCGGCACCCAGGGCCTGACCCAGACCACCGGCGCCCAGGATACCAAGCTCACCATGAACGGCATCGAAGTCAGCAGCAAGGGCACCACGGTGGCCGATGCGATCCAGGGCGTCAGCCTGGACGTGTCCACGCTCGGCAGCAGCACGCTGACGGTATCCAAGGACACCGGCAAGGTGTCGGACTCGATCAATGCCTTCGTCAAGGCCTACAACACGCTGAACTCGACCATCGCCGGCCTGACCGGCTACAACGCCGACACCAAGACCGGTGGCGCGCTGCAGGGCGATTCCTCGGTGCGCTCGATCCAGTCGCAGCTGCGGCGCCAGCTGTCGGCATCGGTCGAAGGCCTGGGCGGCAAGCTGACCACGCTGAGCCAGGTCGGCATCTCGTTCCAGAAGGACGGCAGCCTGGCGGTCGACTCGACCAAGCTGAACGACGCGATCGCCAACAACTTCGGCGACATCGGCGGCCTGTTCGCGGCGATGGGTTCGGCCAGCGACGGCGGCATCAGCTTCGACAAATCGACCGCCGCCACCAAACCCGGCGAATACCCGATCAACATCACCAAGATGGCCACCCAGGGCACGGCGACCGGCAGCAAGGCCTTGACCGGCTCGACCCGGATCACCGCCAATACCACCTGGACCGTGACGCTGAACCAGACCACGCCGGTATCCGACAAGAAGGTGCAGAACATCGCGATCCCGGCCGGCATCTACGACAACACCCAGCTGGCCGCGGTCCTGCGCGCCGCGATCAACGGCAACACCACGTTCGCGGGCGCCGGCGATGCGGTGGAAACGAAAGTCGATGCGTCCGGCAAGCTGTCGCTGTCCTCGAGCAAATTCGGCGAGCTGTCGAACATCTCGCTGGCCTCGGTCACCGGCACCAGCATCGACGACATCCTCGGCGCCGTCACCACCAGCGCCGGCGAAGATGTGGAAGGCACGATCGGCGGCGTGGCCGCGACCGGCAACGGCCAGACCCTGACCGCGGCCGGCGGTTCCAACGCCGAGGGCATCCAGCTGACGATCAAGAGCGGCGCCGTCGGCGACCGCGGCAGCGTGACCTTCTCGCAGGGGTATGCCTACCAGTTGACCAACCTGTCGACCAGCTTCACCGGCAAGGGCAGCATCTTGCAGAGCAAGACCGACGGCTTGAACGTCAGCATCAAGTCGGTCGCCGACCAGCGCGACAAGTTCAGCGAGCGCCTGACCGCGATCGAAGCGCGCTACCGCGCCCAGTTCACCTCGCTCGATACCATGCTGTCGTCGATGCAGAGCACACAGAGTTACCTGACCCAGCAGCTCGCGGCAATCGCGGCGAACCGCTAATACCTGGATTTTTTGGAGAATCAAACGATGTTTGGAACCATGAAACGCGGCGTGAATGCCTACGCCAACGTGGGCCTCGAAACCGGCGTCGCCTCGGCCTCGCCGCTCAAGCTGATCATCATGCTGTACGACGGCGCGCTGGCGGCCCTGCTCGGCGCCAAGGCCAACATGACAGCCGGGAATATCGCCGCCAAGGGCGCGGCGATCTCGAAGGCGATCACGATCATCGACAACGGCCTGCGCGCCTCGCTCGACAAGGCGGCCGGCGGCGACATCGCCGACAACCTGGACGCGCTGTACGACTACATGAGCCGCCGCCTGCTCGAGGCCAACCTGAACAACGACGTCGGCATGGTCGAGGAAGTCCACCGCCTGCTGGCCGACCTGCGCGGTGCCTGGGTCTCGATCGGCGACAAGGCCGAGCAGCCGGCGTCGATGGCCGCCGCCACGGCGATGCCGAAAGCCCCGACGATGGTCAGCGCCTGAGGACATGATGAACGGACAAGAAGTCGTATCGCTCTACGAAGCCATGGTCGGCATCACCGACCAGATGCTCACCGCCGCCACCGCCAGCGACTGGGACCGCCTGGCCACGCTCGAGCTCCAGTGCGCCGCCTGCGTGCGCCAGCTGAAGGCGAACGGCGATGCCCAGCCGCTGGCGGCGCAGGAGCGCAGCCGCAAGGTCGACGCCATCCGCAAGATGCTGGCAGCCGACCGCCAGATCCGCGACCTGACCCAGCCGTGGATGGCCAAACTGTCCGCCATGATCAACAACAAGGGCACCGAACGCCGCGTCGCGCGCGCCTACGGTATCTGAAGCCGGCGCACCTGAAGCCGACGAACTTGTAGCCGAACCAGATGCTGCCGCGCGATTCCATCCCGCTGTCCCAGGTCGCGCGTACCGCGGCCACGGTGCCGGTCGCCGATCCGCGCCAGCAAGCCTTCCAGCGCGCCTTCGCCGGCATGGTCGGCCAGTCGATGCAGGCCGAGGTGCTGTCGACACTGCCGGACGGCTCGTTCGTCGTGCGCGTCAACGACACCGCGGCGCGCATGCCCCTGCCGGCCAATGCCCAGGTCGGCAGCCAGGTGGCGCTGACCCTGGTCGCCGTGACGCCGCGCCCGACCTTCCAGGTCGGCAGCGGCGCGCCGGCGTTCGCCGAAGCCGGGCCGGCGCCCGAGGAAGGCAAGACCGCCGGCGCGCCGCTGGCTTACCTGCAAGGCAAGGACGCCGCCGCGCTGGCGCGCACCTCGGCGCTGCTGGCCCAGACCCGCACCATGGCCGGCCTCGGCGCCGGCGCCGCCAGCGACGCCAACACCTCGATCAGCAGCGCCGGCAAGACGCTCGGCGACATCATCGCCGCCGCCCAGAACGCCGGTGCCCCCGCCACCGCGGCGCTCGGCCGCACGCCGCTGCTCGGCGCCGCCAGCCTCGACGCCGGCAGCATCGCCGGCGCGCTGCAGGAAGGCATCGGCAAGAGCGGCCTGTTCTACGAATCGCACGTGGCCGAGTGGGCGCAGGGCGCGCGCTCGATGACCGACCTGGCGCAGGAACCGCAGGCGCAGGGCCGCATGCCCTCGCCTTCCGATCCGGCCACCGCCCAGTTCATCAACATGCAGCTGACCGCGCACGAGCAGGCGCGCGTGGCCTGGCAGGGGCAGTTGTGGCCGGGCCAGGCGATGCGCTGGGAGGTGGAGCGCGACGCATCCGACGGCGCCGCCGCCGGCGACGAGGACAGCGGCACCTGGCAGAGCCGGCTGACGCTGCGCTTCGGCGCGCTCGGCGAGGTCGCGGCGCGCGTGGTGCTGGCCGGCGACCAGCTGCACATCCGCCTGGACGCCGCCGGCACGGACGCCGGCCAGCGCATGGAGGCGCAGCGCGCGCGGCTGGAGCAGGCGCTGGCGGCGGCGGGGATGCCGCTGTCGACGCTGGCGATCCACGC
>JAKOOD010000483.1 GCA_022701635.1 Burkholderiaceae bacterium
GCTGTTGCTGGCCGCCGCCGGCGCCTGGGTCATCGCCACCCATGCACGCTGGCTGGCCGCGGCGGGTGTCGACGCCGTCAGCCCGCAGCTGGCCGTGCTGCAGCCGGCCCTGCCCGGGATCGCATTCGAGGTGCCGGACAGTGCCGGCGTGCGGCTCGACAGGCATGGCGCCGCCGCGCTGCTGGTCCTGTCCGGCATGCGCGCCGAACCGGCCCAGCGCATCGATCTGTGCGCGCAGATGGCCGACCCGGTCCGTGGACGCCTGCTGCCGGTACGGATTGGCTGGGACCTGAAGGCCTTGGCGGCGCTGGCGGCGGCGCCGCGCAACCCGCTGCTGGCGAGCGTGCCGATGCCGCGGGTCGAGCTCAAGGGCAGCGCCCTCGGCGGCGCCCCCTTGAGCCTGGCATGGAACGACCACCCGGCCGAGTGGATCGGCGATGCCGGCGCCGGCCGGCCGCTGGCGGGCGCACGCGGCGAGACGCTGTTCTACCGCCAGGGCTGGCTGCTGTGGGACGGCACGGGGGCGCTGCGCGTGCTGCGCCGTCCCAGCAGCGCCTGTCCGCAAGCCGGCGAGCTGGTAGTGCAGTTGTACCGTCCTGACCCGTCGGCGGCGCCGGCGCGTGCGCTGGTGGCGGCCTTCCCGGCCGCCGGCACGCCGGTCGAGGTGCGGCTGGCGCCGGGCCGCTACGCCGTGCCCGCAAGCGCGCCGGCGCGCATGGAAGACCAGCAGCTGTTCGACCAGTTGCGCACGCACCGCCTGGTGCGCCTGGGCGCCGACGGCCTGGCCGAGCTGGCGCCGCCCGACCTGGCAGGCTGGCGCGCCGCCGGAGCGACGCCCTGGGACGGCGCCGTGCTCGACGCCGAGGGACGGCGCCTGCTGCAGCACCTGTACGCGCGCGCCGACGGCGCGTTCGTGCGCGAGCAGGTGCGCATCTTCAATAGCGAACGCCGGCTGCTGGCCTGGCGCGTGCGCAGCGCCGACCTGCAGGCCGCGCCGGCGTCGGCGTGGCGCATCGAGCTGGGCGGCGTCCCGGCGCCGCTGGCCGCCGACATGCCGGCCGCCGGCGCGCGCCTGTTCGCGCGCCTGCCGCAGGGTTGGGCGCCGTGGCAGCGCGTCGGCGCTTGGCCATCCGCCGACACGGCGCGCCTGCGCCTGGCGCTGCCGGCGGCGGCGCGCCCCGGCGATGCGATCCGGGTGATGCTGGCCGGGCGCCTGCTCGGCGTGCAGGGTGCACGGCTGGCGGCGCCGCCGCTGCCGGCCTGCGGCGGGCGCGCCTGCCGCAGCCCCGACCAGGTGCAGCTGCTCGACCTGCAGCTGGAGCCGGGCGCGCGCGAACTGGTGCTGGAGGCGGCGCCGCTCGGCATGGACGCGCTGGCCACGCCCGGCGATGCGCGCTACCGCCATCTGGGCGTGCGCGACGGCGAGCTGGCCTGGCAATCCCTGCCGGCGGCAGTGCGCGCATCCGGCCCGGCCCCGGCCCTGGCCGAGGTGCGCATCAGCGACCGCAACGGCGCAGCGCTGTGGCAGGACGGCGCCCCGACCGAGGCCGCGCGCGCCGCCGGCCTGGCCACGCTGCTGGGCGTGCGCGCCGACCAGGCGTCAAGCGTGGCAGGCATGCTCGGCCGCCTGCCGGGCGCCGGCCGCCACGACGCGCGCCTGAGTATCGACCTCGGCCTGCAAGGCGTGGCCCAGGCCGCGCTGGACTGCATCGGCATGCGCCGCGGCCAATGGCTGGACGGCCGCTGCAGCGGCGCCGGCGCGGTGCCGGAAGGCCGCCAGGCCGGGCTGGTGTTGCTCGACACCGAAACAGGCGAGGTGCTGGCCGCGGCCGGCGGCGGCAACGGCCAGGTCGACGCCGCCAACTGGAGCGAGGCGCGCGCCTTCGAGCGCCTCGACCCGGCCGCCAGTCCGCTGCGCCTGCCGGCCTTCCAGCACGACGGCGGTGCCGAGCGCAGTCCCGGCTCGACCTTCAAGATCGTCAGCGCGCTCGGGCTGGAGCTGGCGGCGCAGACCGATCCCGGCCTCGACACGCTGCTGGACGGGATGCCGCTGGCCGGCATCAACGCCTACGCGGCGACGCGCGGCTGGGATTTCCGCACCGGCGCGCCCAGCTACCCGGCGGACGGCCGCGCGCGCATCACGAATTTCCGCGACCAGGGCCTCGACCGGCGCGCCCAGGACGGCCGCCTGGGCCTGGCGCAGGCGCTGACCTACAGCCTGAACACCTGGTTCGCCTGGACCGGCGAGCTGTCCGACCGCGCCGCGGGTGCCGGTACAAGTGCGGGCGCCGGCCCCGGTCTCACCGACCTGCAACCGCTCGCGGCCGACGGGCTGGACCGGGTGCGGCCGATCGTCGCCATGGCGCACAGGCTCGGCTTCGGCCAGGCGCTGCGCCTCGACGGCGGCCTGCTGCCGGCCGGCTATCCGTGGTCGGCCTGGGATGCGCTGCAGGCGACCCCGGCCGCGATCGATCCGGTGCATACCCGCCACGAATTGCGCCAGATGGCGATCGGGCTGCGCATGCAGGCGACGCCGCTGCAGATGGCGCTGGTGGCGGGCGCGGTCGGGCAGGGCGGCATGATCGCGCCGCGCCTGCTGGTGGGGCTGGACGGCAGGCAGGCGCAGGCGCTGCCGGCGCAGCCGCTGGGCGTGCGCCTGGACCGCATCCGGGCCGGCATGAAGGGCGTGGTCGACGCCGGCACCGCGGCCGGCGCCTTCCGTGGCCCCGACCTGGCCGGGCTGCGCCGTGGCTTGTCCGGCAAGACCGGCACGGCCCCGGTCGGCGATGGCGAGCGCGCCACCGTATGGTTCACCGGGTGGCTCGAGCCGCGCAGCATGCCCGGCCAGGCGCACCGGCTGGCGATTGCCGTGTTCGTCAGCCGCTCGGAAGCGACTGGCGGCGAGCATGCGGCGCCGGTGGCGGCGGCCATGCTGCGCCATCTCGCGGTCAGCACGCCACAATCCACGTCGAAAGCCCGATAAGAGGGGTAAATAAACCTCACCAGCGCGCCTTGCTAGTGTGTTTGTATGGCATTATTTGCTACGGCCAGGCATTGCCCGGCCGTCCACACGTCGAAAGGGAAGTATGCGTTTGCCGGGCACCCGGTACCAGGAACCGGGTTGGGAAGAAGTGCGCAAGCTGCTGGGGCAGTGCTCGCTGGCGCTGCTGCGCGCCGCGAGGCTGACGCTCGGGCTGGACGACTACGTCGACGGCATGGCGCGCCAGCTGCGCGCCCAGCGCCGCAGCGCGCGCGCCCAGGCGTCCGGCAATAGCTATGGCGACAGCGTGCTCGAACTGGCGCTGGCGCTGGTCTACGAGCTGCGTGCCCGCCCGGCCGACTGGGACGCCCTGTGCACGGCGCTGGCGGCCGAGGGTGACGGCATCGCCGACGCCCTGCTGCGCAAGAAGGCCAACGACATGTATGCGCTGCTGCGCGACAAGGTCGACGCCGACCATTACCAGGCCGCCTGCGGACGTCCGTGCAGTCCGAACCGGATCTACGCCTACCGCATGCTGGACACCGCCTACGGCGAGATCGCGCGCCTGTTCGCCGCCTGGGAGCAACACCGCGCCCAGGTCGGCGCCATTCTCGGGCGCGGCATCGACGGCGGCGTGCCAATCGAGGTGCGCCAGCTGCGCGCGATCGGCGACTGCCGGCCCGAATGGCTGCTGCGCTGGAGCGAAACGCTGGAGCACTACACCGGCACGGTCGGCCCGCTGCACACGCGCTCGAAGCGCTTCGCCAGCCTGAAGACGAGTCCCGCCAAGATCGGCGCCATGCTGCGCGAGATCGGCGAATACGAAGCCCTGTCGGCCAACCGCGACCACGACTGGCTGCAGGACCTGGACGACGCCTCGGTCTGGATGGAAGACTACTGGCGCGTGCTGCAGGATGCCGGCGATGCCGCGCCGGGGCCGGACCGCATCCTGGAAGCGCACGAGGACGAGTTCGCGGCGGCGGACGATGAACCGGCCGTGCCGGCGACGAACGATCAGCCGGACGCGGCCGCCGACCCGGGCCGGCAGGCGCGCCTGGAAACGATCGCCGCCACGGTTTCGCTGCCCCCCGGCTACATGCTGGCGGCGGCCCGTGCCGAGGACCGGCAGAGCTGGGCCGCGCGCACCATGGCCGGCGACGGCCTGGCGGTGCGGCTGGCGGTGTATGCGCGCCTGCTGGGGCCGGACGACGACTGCTTTCCGGACGCCTGGCGCGATCCGGCCAGCGGCGAACTGCCGACCATGCAGCAGCTGGCGGCGCTGGCCGAGGTATCGCTGCCGACGCTGCGCAAGCGGCGCGACGCGGCCATCGCGCGCCTGCAGGACGCGACCCTATTGAAAGGCGGATGACGATGATGAAGGCGAAACAGATGGAACGGCGCTTGCAGGAGCAGGCACTGCTCGGACGGCGCGTCGACGGCGACCGCCTGGTGCTGGACGACGCCACCTTGCTGGCGGCGCTGGACGGCAGCCGGCCGCTGCGCACGGCCGAGCGCGACGCGCTGCAGGCCTCGCCGCTGACGGCGCGCCGCCTGCGCCAGCTGGCGCTCGAGCGCCGCGCCGGCGCCGGATCGAGCACCGTCACCGCCTGGCGCGGCAGCCGCGGCATGCTGCGCGCGGCCAGCAGCGCCGGCGCGCCGGCCCCGATCCGCACCGACGACGGCTGCTGGACGCTGCATTTCATCGAATCGGCGGACGGCTGGCGTACCATCCTGCAATTGGCGCCGGATGCGCCGTTCGCCGCCGCGCTGCTGGCCGCGCGCGCGCCGCTGCAGGTGCGCGACGGCCGCGGCCGCATCCTGCTCGAAGCCCGGCTCGACGCCGACGGCGAATGCGAGGCGCGGTGGCCACTGGCGGCCGCGCCGGCCACGCACCTGCAGGCGCACGGCGCCGCATTCACGGTAACGCCACTCACGGAGACCGCATCATGTTAGGCCTGTTCAAGCGCGCGACCCCGGTCGCCGATGCCTGCGAGCTGGGCACCAGCGCGGTGGCGCTGCCGGTGCGCAGCGGCTGCAACGTGCCGCCGCAGTTTCCGGTGGTGGTGGTCGACGCCCGCGGCAGCACCCGCCGCGCCGCCGCCGCCGCCGCCAAGCGCATCGAATTGCGCGACGGCGAACTGGCCTACGCCTTCCATCCGGGGCCGTACGCGGTCGACCTGCTGCCGTTCGCCGGCGCCCCCGAGATCGGCCTGCGCACCCGCTTCGCCATCGCCGCCGATGCGCAGGCCACCCACCAGCGCTTCGACCTGTACCTGGCCAGCGAAGTCTCGGGCCGGCTCGGGCTGGATGCGCTGGTCGCCGCGATGGAAGGCGCGCTGCAGCGCGAACTGCAGGACGGCGGCCTCGCATTGCCGCCGTGCGCCACCATCGACGAGTGGAACGCCTTCCGCCTCGGCCTCAACCAGCTGCTGTACATGCGTTTCGGCGTGACCGTCGACGATTGCGTGCCGGCCGACCTGGGCGGCAGCCGCGATTACGCGGCGCTGCTGGCGGCGCGCGCGGCGGGCGGCGCGGCCACGGTGGCGCCCAAAGTGGCGCCGGCAGCACCGGCTGCGGCGGCCGACGCCATCGCCGAGCCGGCCATCGCCGACGCCAGGGCGTTGCGGCGCCTGTTCCTCGAGCTGCCCTGCCTGATGTGCGGGCTGCGCCTGGCCGCGCTGCCGGCCAGTCCCGAGCAGTTCCGCCAGCAGCAGGCCATGCTGCAGCGGCTCGACCTGCTGTGCGTCGGCGTCAACG